>JBEANP010000006.1:0-21867 GCA_041165385.1 Pseudomonadota bacterium
GCGCGCTGCCCGCCCCTACAGCACAAAGGTGCGGGACATCGCTACAAACTTGGGCAAGGCCAACCCGGAGTATGTGCACGCATTCATGCAGACCAATGACGCCAAGTCGGTGGGTATGATTGTTGTGAGTACAGACAAAGGCTTGTGCGGCGGCTTGAACACCAACTTGTTGCGTCAAGTGACTGGCAAGCTGCGTGAAACGCAGGCTGCCAATCAGACAACACGAGCGGTTGCTATTGGTAGCAAGGGTTTGGGATTTCTGAACCGTGTGGGTGCTACTGTGGTTTCGCATGTCACCCACCTTGGGGATCGTCCGCATTTGGATAAGCTGATTGGCCCTGTGAAGGTGCTACTTGACGCCTATGTCAAAGGTGAAGTTAACTCTGTACACCTTTGCTATAACAAGTTTGTCAGCACCATGAAGCAAGACCCGGTAGTCGAGCAATTGTTACCGCTCTCTGCCGAGAAAATGCAGGCTGAAAGCAAGTCTGAAGGCGTCGCGCATGCTTGGGATTACATATATGAGCCTGATGCGCAAGCCGTTATTGATGACTTGCTCGTGCGCTATGTTGAAGCTTTGGTATTTCAAGCGCTAGCAGAAAACATGGCCTCTGAGCACGCTGCGCGGATGGTTGCCATGAAGGCTGCCACAGACAATGCCGGTAGCGTCATTGGCGAACTCAAGCTCATTTACAACAAGACCCGTCAGGCTGCAATTACTAAAGAGTTGTCTGAAATCGTGTCTGGTGCAGCTGCCATTAGCGGCTAAGCAAATTTAAATATTATTGGAGCGAAAAATGCAAGCCCAAGGAAAAATTGTTCAGTGTATTGGTGCGGTGGTGGACGTTGAGTTCCCACGAGACCAAATGCCCCGCGTGTATGACGCTCTCAAAATGGAAGGCTCTCCGCTGACCCTGGAAGTGCAGCAGCAGCTCGGCGACGGTATCGTGCGTACCATTGCGCTCGGTTCTTCCGACGGCTTGCGCCGTGGCTTGGTGGTTTACAACACTGGCGCACAAATCACTGTTCCAGTTGGTAAAGCCACTTTAGGTCGCATCATGGATGTGTTGGGTACGCCTATTGACGAACGCGGTCCCGTAAGCCAGGAACAAACAGCTTCCATTCACCGTAAGGCACCTACTTACGACGAATTGAGCCCATCACAAGAGTTGCTGGAAACCGGCATTAAGGTGATTGACTTGGTTTGCCCGTTCGCTAAAGGTGGAAAAGTTGGCTTGTTCGGCGGTGCCGGTGTGGGCAAGACCGTGAACATGATGGAGCTGATCAACAACATCGCTAAAGCGCACAGTGGCTTGTCCGTGTTCGCTGGTGTGGGTGAACGTACCCGTGAGGGTAACGATTTTTACCACGAGATGGCTGACTCCGGTGTTGTGAATCTTGAGAATCTCGAAGAGTCCAAAGTGGCCATGGTGTACGGTCAGATGAACGAGCCCCCAGGGAACCGCTTGCGTGTTGCTTTGACTGGCTTGACCATCGCTGAGTCGTTCCGTGACGAAGGCCGTGACGTGTTGTTCTTCGTGGACAACATCTACCGCTACACATTGGCCGGTACCGAAGTGTCCGCTCTGTTGGGCCGTATGCCTTCCGCTGTGGGTTACCAACCTACATTGGCCGAAGAAATGGGCCGTTTGCAAGAACGTATTACGTCTACCAAAGTTGGTTCTATCACTTCCATCCAAGCCGTTTACGTGCCTGCCGATGACTTGACCGACCCATCTCCTGCAACGACCTTTGCTCACTTGGACTCTACCGTGGTGTTGTCTCGTGACATCGCTTCTTTGGGTATTTACCCCGCTGTGGATCCTTTGGACTCCACTAGCCGCCAGTTGGACCCATTGGTGGTTGGCGTTGACCACTACGAAACGGCCCGTGCTGTGCAAGGTACGCTGCAGCGTTACCGCGAACTGCGCGACATTATCGCGATTATGGGTATGGACGACTTGGCTCCTGAAGACAAGTTGGCTGTGGCACGTGCCCGTAAGATTCAGCGTTTCTTGAGCCAGCCTTTCCATGTGGCTGAAGTGTTTACCGGTTCCCCTGGTAAGTACGTTTCTTTGGCTGAAACCATCCGTGGCTTCAAGATGATTGTTGGCGGCGAGTGCGATCACTTGCCAGAGCAGGCCTTCTACATGGTCGGCACCATCGACGAAGCGTTCGAAAAAGCTAAAAAAATCTGATTGGCGTAAAACATGAACACCATCCAAGTTGATGTTGTCAGTGCCGAAGAGTCCATCTTCTCCGGCGAGGCTAAATTTGTAGCCTTGCCCGGTGAGGCCGGCGAACTCGGCATTTACCCACGCCACACACCGCTGATTACACGCATCAAACCCGGCTCGGTTCGCATCGAGAAGGCTGACGGTAGTGAAGAGTTTGTATTCGTGGCCGGTGGCATTCTGGAAGTGCAACCTCACTGCGTCACCGTGTTGTCTGACACGGCCATTCGCGGTAAGGATTTAGACGACGAGAAGGCCAATGCTGCGAAGGCGGCTGCAGAAGAAGCCGTCAAGAACGCCAAGAGCGAGCTGGACTTGGCCAAAGCAACTTCAGAGCTGACCATGATGGCGGCACAGATTGCCGCGTTGCGCAAGTTCCGTCAGCGCAAGTAAACCCTCTGGGGTTGCGCTAACAAAAAACCGCCTTCGGGCGGTTTTTTACTTCCGGGCTTGGCTCACCCCGCAGGTCAAATCAAAGCGGGCGCGTCGGACAATTCATTAGGATTGGTTTGCCCAGCACGCACCGCAAAATGCTGTTGCAACACCTCGTCTACCTCGGCGATAGCCTGAACCAAGCCACCTTCCAAGTCGCCTCTGCTTAAGGCGGTGCTTAAGCGTTCCACCACACTATCCCATTGTCTAGCCGACACTAACCGGTTGACACCCCGGTCCGCAATGAGCTCAATCGATCGCTCCGCCAGACACAGATAAATCATGACTCCGTTGTTGTGTTCGGTATCCCACACGCGCAAGCGGCCGAATTGCGCCAGTGCCCGCTGCCGCAGCAACGCAGGCGTGGTGTCGGCGCGCAGCAAGTAGCTGTTGGGAAGCCCGGCCTCAATGCACAGGCGAATCTCGCCGGAATGCAGCGACTCGCTGTTTGCAATCAATGTTTGGAGTTTCAGCAAGCAGGCATCGGAAAAAGTGCGATGCGCCTCGTTCGCCCAGCGGTGTTTAAAAACGCGTTGTATCCGACTTAGCATCACCAGCCTCCCGAGGCGCCACCGCCTCCAAAATTACCACCACCACCCGAGCTGAAACCGCCGCCGCTACCGCCCCCAAACCTGCCAGATCCCGTGCCACCCCACCCGCCGCCGCCCCATGGGCCACTGCCGTGGTTGGTTGTGACCTTGTTCAGGCTGCTCAATAGCGTAAGCACCACAGCGGCGATAGCAGCCAACACCGCCAGGACGACGCTGGCGGTGACAAACATGGCAACCGCCCCCGCAATGACCCCCGTTGCCAGAGACCCCAGCCTGTTGCCCAGCAACTGCCGCGCAATGCCGCCACCGACCACCACTGCAAAGAATAGAAATACCGCAAGGTCCATCCACTGAAATCCAGCTTTGCCGCCACTGGCGCCAACGCTGGTTGCAGCTGCAGGCAGACCTTCACTACGAATTAAGCCCGTGATTTGGTCAATGCCCGCATCGATGCCTCCCGCAAAGTCACCGGCCTTAAACCGTGGGGAAATCGCTTGTTCTATCACGCGCTTGGCCAGCAGGTCTGGAATCGCGCCTTCTAGTGATTTGGCAACTTCAATACGCATCTTGCGATCGTCCTTGGCAACCACCAGTAACAGGCCATCACCGACTTGCTTGCGGCCGATTTTCCAGTTGTCCGCCACACGCTGGGCGTAGCTGGCAATGTCTTCTGGTGCGGTGGTTGGCACCATCAGCACCACGATTTGTGACCCCTGGCTGGCTTCAAAGGTGGCGAGCTTGTTCTCCAAAGCTTGTTTGGCAGTCGCATCTAAGGTACCTGTGCTGTCCATCACATGGGCAGTGAGTGCTGGCACCACCAAAACGCCTTGCGCCCAGCCGCCAGCCACACCGGCCAGCGCACCGGCGATGAACACCCAGCGGAGGAACAACAGCGCCATAACCGGCAGCGCGCGCATGTCGGTTATTTCTGCTTGAAGTCGACGGCGGGCGGCACGCTAATGGACGCTTCGTTTTGTACCGTGAATGACGGCATTGGCTGGTAGCTAAACACCATGGCCGTCAGATTGCTGGGAAAGCTGCGTGCCAGTACGTTGTATTCCTGAATGGCGTGAATGTAGCGGTTGCGTGCCACGGTGATGCGGTTCTCGGTGCCCTCCAATTGAACACGCAGGTCGCTAAAACCTTGGTTAGCTTTCAGGTTGGGGTATTGTTCGCTGACCACCAAGAGGCGGCTCAGCGCGCCACTCAATTCGCCCTGGGCCGACTGAAACTTCTTGAAAGCCTCCGGGTTATTCAGCGTTTCAGGGCTAACTTGCATGGAAGTCGCCTTGGCACGTGCCTCCACTACTTTGGTCAGGGTCTCTTGTTCAAAATTGGCCTCGCCTTTGACGGTTGCCACAATGTTGGGAACCAAGTCAGCGCGGCGCTGATATTGGTTGAGCACTTCGCTCCACGCTGATTTGGCTTGCTCGTCCAAGCGCTGAAAATCGTTGTAGCCGCAGCCCGACAGTGACACCGCAGCCAGTAAAGCCAAAAAGTAGTTTTTCATAGTTCCCTCCAAACAGCAAAACCCAAAGCATACATGGGTACCAAAGCACAGCAAACAAGAACCAAACACGGCAAAATGGCCGCATTGTTTCAGTCAAAAGCCCCTCCATGCCCAAAGCCCGCAAGCACGCTGCCCATCTGAGCAGCAACCCCAACGACCTAGAAGCCGCGTTTTATGAGGCCTTGCAGGCGGGGGACTTGGAAGGCGGCACGATCAACGCCCACCCAGAGTACATTACGCTGGGTAAATGCTATGGTCAGCCCCGGAATGCTCGATGCAGCATACGAAGAGCAGCCGCTCGCGCAGGTACTGCATTGATGCAAAATAGGCCCCTAGCGCCCGTCTACATTGCATAAGCAGCTATGAATTATGTAGCACCTCTCTGGTTGCCCGGCGGCAATTTGCAAACCATTTGGCCTGCGTTGTATTCGCGCAGGGTGTTTGGCCCGCACCCCCATTACCGCCGTGAACGTTGGACCACGCCTGATACAGATTTTGTGGATGTGGACTGGCTAGACATTGCACCGACCCAAGTGCGAGACCCGCACAATCCGCAACCGTTGCTGGTGATGTTCCACGGCTTGGAGGGCTCATCGCGCAGCCATTACTCTGAGGCCTTCGCAGACTTTTGCCAAGAGGTGGGATTGGCGTTTGCGGTGGTGCATTTCCGGGGCTGCAGCGGAGAGATTAACGTGGCACCGCGCGCCTACCATTCGGGCGATTTTGAAGAAATTGGCTGGGCGCTGCAACGCATGCGCCAAAGCCATATGGGGCCTATCATCGCCGTGGGCGTGTCTCTGGGTGGCAACGCCTTGCTGCGCTGGGCCGAAGAGGCGGGTAGCTTTGCTTCGCAGACGGTCAGCGCAGTGGCGGCGGTGTCCTCGCCCATTGACCTTGCGGCCGGTGGCTGGGCCATAGGCCGCGGTTTTAATCGACTGGTTTACACGCGTATGTTTCTGAACAGCATGAAGCCCAAAGCACTGGAGAAGTGGCAGCAGTTTCCGGGTTTGTTTGACAAAGAGGCGCTCATGGCGGCCAAAGATTTGTACGAGTTCGACAACGTATTTACCGCACCCTTGCACGGATTTAAAAGTACCGAAGACTACTGGGGCCGCGCGTCTGCCAAGCCCCTTTTGCACACCATTCGCATTCCTGCTTTGGTCGTAAATGCCCGCAACGATCCTTTCGTGCCAGCCTGGAGCCTGCCATCGCAGGCGGATGTGGGTCGGTGCGTCACCTTGTGGCAGCCCGCGCACGGCGGGCACGTGGGCTTTCCGCACGGCAGGTTGCCGGGCCATGTACGCACCATGCCAAATGCGGTGGGCGGTTGGCTACTTCAGCAACTGCATTGAGGTAACAACGCGATGGACGATATCGTTAAACAAGCCATGGCCAAATGGCCAAATGTGCCTGACTGCTACGGCTGGTTAGGTTTGGATGCGCGAGGCAACTGGTACATGCGCGACGAAGCCGCACAGTCCGCCGGTGCATTTGCCAGTGGACTGCCGGGCGCGAAAGGTAGCCTGTTACAACACGCCAAGCTCATTGAGTTCATCCAGCGGAACTACGCCTGCAACGACCAGGGTGAATGGTTTTTTCAAAACGGCCCTCAGCGAGTCTACGTTGAACTGCAATCAACACCTTGGATATGGCGCGTGGACGTTTCAGCGCATATCGCGTCCCATGCTGGAGCTGATGCAACATACCATGCAGCCTTGATGGACGAATGCGGTTGGCTGTATCTGGAGACATCCATCGGTTTTGGCTTGGTACACAGCCAAGATATGTTTCACGCAGCAATTGCCATTGAGGCAGAACTCTGGAGCGTGCAAAGCGTTGCACTATCGGAGGTATCCACCCGCTATGGCTATGTCACTAGCCCACAAAAAAGCCGACTTGTGTCGGCTTCTCTTGAACGCTGAGTAGCATACGCCACCCAGCACTTTATGAATTTGGCTATTTACTGGCTTCTGGTTTCTTCGGCTCATTAAACTTTGCACCAGCTGAGTTGGCCATGTAAACCACCGCACGCGCCACCTCATAGTCGGAAAAGTCACCGCCAGCTTGTGCTGCCATGGCGCCTTTACCCTTGAGCGCTGAATTCCACAAAGCATCAAAGCCGGTTTTGATTCGGGGAGCCCACACGGCCGAATCGCCAAACTTTGGCGCACCAGCTGCGCCTGCAGTGTGACACGCTGAGCACTGCGCTTTGAACACCTGCTCACCAGTCTTCATCTCGCGGTTTGCATCGCGGACTTCAACCATACCAATCTTTTGAATGCGTTCGGCAGTAGCGCGTTCTACGTTAACAGCACCAGCGGCGGGCTTGTTTTGAGAAGTGACGGCGTACACGAGCCCAATGATGATGAAAATAGGAATAACAAACGAGAAAAACACCGCCACCAACAATTGTTTGGGGGTTTTGATGGGGCCAGTGTGGGCTTCATCGTGTTCAGTGGCGTGGCTGTTATCGCTCATGTGTTCCTCATAAAATCAGGTGCTCTGCGGGTGAGCCCGGATTATAGCGGCCCACATTAGGATTGCACCTACAATGCACATCGTTGCGGCTGTAGCTCAGTGGATAGAGTATTGGCCTCCGAAGCCAAGGGTCGTGGGTTCGATCCCCGCCAGCCGCACCACCAGTAGGTGAGCCGAAGAGGCGGTGCTCACATGCGCAAGAACCTCCGCTATTGGCCAATGTCAGAAGCAGACAACACGGGTTTCTATGGCCCACCTATGGCCCCCGAAGTTTCTTGGTAATACCGATTTTGACTATCGGCTGCATGGCCTACACACTTAGTGCCAGTCTAGCCAGACCTACAACTTAAAAATGACGGGAAGCAGCAACAGTATGAACGAAGACGTGCTGGAGCAGCTCCGAGCCCGGGTCCGCGCACCGTTGGCGGCTGACAAGGTCACAGAAGACAAACGACTCAAGGCAGAAATCCTCTTGATGCGGAGCCACGCCAATGTGGTGGAAGACAGGCCGGGACACTTTGTCTGTGAGGGTCGTTACGGCCGGGGCGTAGCTGATCAAAAGGAAGCCACTCTGTATGAGTTGGTCACACAGAGGTCCCTGCGCTGGCAGCCCTACAAAAGCCATCTATTTGCTGTTCACAGCGCGCTTTGCTGGGCAGCGTTGGGCATATCGATCGGTTGAAGGTAAAACTGTCGCTCACTGCCAAAGCAGATCGTTTCGACTAATCCCTCCACAGTAACTGTGAACTGAGCTGGGGATAACTTCGGGGCAAGTGGGCTAAACCCGCGTGCCTATTGGCTTAGCGCCGAGTGCTTAAAAAGAATGCAGATGTGTATGTGAAAATGTACCGCCAGGAACTAAAGGACATCAGCCATGATAGACCGCGTAGATAAACGCTTTGTTAGCGAAGTCGATAGCGACCAAGTCTTTACTATGGCTGCGGATTTGTTTCGCGTGCTATCTGCTTCAATGCGCCTGCGGGTGATCAAGAGCCTGTGCGAAGGCGAGAAAAACGTGAGTGAGTTGCTTGCTGAAATTAGCACTACCCAGCCCAATATGTCGCAGCATTTGAATACGTTATACAAATCAGGTGTTTTAGCAAAGCGTCGGGATGGCGTACAAATCTATTACCGTATTGCCGATGAGCGAGTCGCTAGTTTATGCAGAATTGTGTGCGCGCAAGTTGCATATGACGCAAATCTAATCACCATTTGAACAATACCCGGTAGGTATACCCACTAGGGTTTGTACTGTCTTCCGATTTGGTCCAGTAGAGATACATTCAACTCCAAATATAAGGATTCAATGATGAAGCGCTATATCTTCACATTTCTACTCGTCTTTGCGACTTCTACAGGTTGGGCGCAACTTAAGGTTGTGTATCACTTGAGCGAAGGTATTCCTCAAGCTATTGCAGATCCGACATCCAAATTGTTCCCTCTGGGGTTGCAGAGGTAGCTAGGCTGCAGGCCGAAAGTAGACATTGTTTATTTCCATCATTGAACCCCCCCGATTTTGTAAACAGGAGTCAGAAAAATGAAACGAATCCCTTTGATATTGGCCGGGTGCCTAGCGGCATTGTCAGGCCTTAGCCACGCACAGGCCGTTGATCCCATGCAATTGCGCAGTTGGGCTGGAGCCTGCGCCAACTGCCATGGAACCAATGGAGTTGCACAGCCAGGCATGGAGTCGCTTGCAGGTTCCAATAAAGACGAGTTGTTGAAAAAAATGCTGGATTTTAAGTCTGGCAAAAAGCCTGCAACCATCATGCATCAGCTTGCCAAGGGTTACAGCGACGAGCAATTGGCTGCGTTGGCTGGTTACTTTTCAGCACAAAAGAAATAAAGGGGATCAGATCATGTTGAAACGTCGTCAATTTGTTCAAGGCGTAGGAGCTATCGGCTCTGTAGGTGCACTTAGTTTTGTCGCAGGATGCGCCACAACCGGTGGTGGCACAGGTGCCAAAGTGGTTGTGGTGGGGGGAGGCTATGGTGGTGCTACCGCAGCAAAATATGTGCGCATGTGGTCCGACTACGGAATCGATGTGACCCTGGTCGAGCCCAGCAACAGCTTCATTTCGTGCCCTATTTCCAACTTGGTTATTGGTGGCAGCAAGACGATGGCAGACATCACCACGCCCTATGACAATCTTACAAAACGCCATGGCGTGCGCATTATTCAGGACATGGTGATGCGCATCGACGCTGAAAAGCGGGTTGTTATGCTTGCTAAAGGCGGAGAGCTGCCCTACGACCGGTTGATTTTGTCCCCTGGTGTGGACTTCATGTGGGAAACCTTGCCCGGTATGGCCAAAGAGGGCGCTAAAGACAAAGTCTTGCACAGCTGGAAAGCCGGTGCGCAGACCGTTGCATTGCGCAAGCAACTAGAAGAAATGCCTGATGGTGGTGTGTATGCTTTGTCCATCCCTCTGGCACCGTACCGCTGCCCCCCAGGCCCCTATGAACGCGCTTGCCAGGTAGCGAGCTATTTCAAAAAGGCCAAGCCCAAAAGCAAGGTCCTGATTCTGGACGCCAACGACGATGTCACCTCCAAAGGTCCATTGTTCAAGAAGGCATGGAAAGATCGTTACGACGGCATTGTGGAGTATCGACCCAAGCACAAAGCAGTGGATGTGGATGCGGTCACAAACACATTGAAATTTGAATTCAATGATGATGTCAAAGCCAATGTGCTCAATGTCATTCCTGAGATGCGTGCGGGTGATATTGCGGTCAAAACAGGTTTGGCCACGGCCAATAAGCGCTGGTGCGAGGTTGATTTTTTAACCTTTGAATCGATTGCAGTCAAGAACGTGCACGTGCTTGGCGACTCGATCCAGATTGCTCCTGCAATGCCCAAGTCTGGCCATATGGCCAATCAGCATGGCAAAACCTGTGCGGCAGCGGTGGTCGCTTTGTTGACTGGCAAGCAACCCAACGCCTTACCGATCTACAACAACACCTGCTACAGCTTTGTTAGTGAGGAAGACGTGGTTCACGTGTCCAGTGTTCATCGCTATGACGCAGAGAAGAAAACCATGCTGACAGTTGCTGGCTCGGGCGGCGTCTCAAGTGCCGCAAATGAGTTGGAGGGGCGTTATGCGTTGGCATGGGCGCACAATATTTGGGCTGACACCTTGGCGTGATCTTTTGCGGGAAGAGCGATGAAATTAGCAGTTAATTTATGGGGGGCGGCTTTGGCCGCCCTTTTTTGCACCAACGTATTGGCACAAGCCGATGAAGCGCGGGCGAAAAAAATTGTGGCCGGGACATGTTTTTTGTGCCACGGTGCTGAAGGAGAGTCTTCCAGTGAAGTATTTCCCCGGCTGGCTGGGCAACACTGGGAATACGTGGCCAAGCAGTTGGAGAACTTCAAGTCGGGCAAACGAAAAAGCACCGCGATGGCGGATATGTCGTCCAAACTCACGTCCGACGAAATGATTGCCTTGGGCAAATATTTCGAAAAACAAAAGGCACCCCCTGACCCGCCCAACGATGTGGGGCTGGCTGCCGTTGGTCGATACATTTACGCGTCGGGAAATAAGTTCAGCGGTGTTCCGGCTTGTATTGGCTGCCATGGTGCGCAGGCATTGGGAACAACTTCACTCCCTCGTTTAGCTGGACAATACGCAGCATATACAGAAGCTCAGCTGAAGCAATTCAGCGAACGAGAACGCACTAACGACAATGCGGTAATGCACTCAATTGTGTCCAAAATGACGCATTTGGAGATGGCAGCCGTTGCCGAATACCTCAGCGGTAAATGACACGTGGTGTGGCACTCACGGCCCAGAATGCCCCGCCGAAAAGCGACTTACACAGGGGAGCTGGTGGAATCCATGCAGTTGTTTTCGTGGAAACTTTTGACCAAAACCCAACTGGGCCTTGGGTTCGCGTGCGCAGTGTTATGGGGAGGTGCGATTGCACAGCAACCTGAAATGCGCCCCCAGCGCGTGTCTCAGTCCTCCTGGTATGTTGAGGGCCTTTCGGCACTGGGGTCCAGTGCCAATCAAAACTTTATCTCCAATGCTGCGTTCGTAGTCACTCCGGTCGGCGTTGTGGTGATTGATGCTTTAGGTTCACCTGCGCTTGCGGAGCACCTGATGGCGGAGATCCGCAAAGTCACGCCCTTGCCGGTAACCCATGTTCTGCTAACCCATTACCATGCAGACCATGTTTACGGGCTCCAAGCCTTTCAAGCCCAGGGCGCGCGCATTATTGCGCACACGGCGGCTCGGGAATACCTCAACTCTGATACCGCCAAACTGCGCTTGATAGCGTCGCGGCAAGACTTGGCCCCTTGGGTGAATGAGACTACACGACTGGTATCTGCGGATGAGTGGATTGATGGCCCCCAAGACTTTGTGGTGGGCGGCGTTCATTTTTTAGTTCAGCCAGTAGGTCCGTCGCACACGCCCGAAGATATCGTGGTCTATTTACCCAGTGAGAAGGTGTTGTTTGCGGGGGATCTGGTGTTTCGCAGTCGCATTCCTTTTGTGGGTCAGGCAGATAGCGGACATTGGATCAAAGCCCTGGACACCTTGCTTGGATTTGATGCATCCGTTGTGGTACCAGGACACGGACCCTTGTCCGCAGAGGCGCGCAAAGACATGGAGCTAACACGCGAATATCTTGTGTATCTGCGTAATTCCATGGGGCAAGCGGCCAAAAATATGGAACCTTTCGAGGATGCCTATAAGGCTACCGATTGGATAAAGTTTGAACACCTGCCACTGTTTAAGGTGGCTAACCGAATGAACGCTTACAACACCTACTTGCTCATGGAAAAGGATGCCCAATGAGCCTGTCGCGACAAGGTGTTACGCGGCGCGCATCATTGGTTCTGGGCGCTGGTGCATTGGCATCGGCGTCGTTATCCACCGCCTGGGCTGCAAGTGCCGCCTTGCCGATACCGCAATCTATGGCCGACGAGCTTGCCAAAGCTTTGAAGGCGGGCCAACCCTTGGTGGTGATGGTGAGCCTGGAAGGTTGTCCGTTTTGTCGTGTTGCCCGCGATCACTATCTGGATCCGCTGCGTCGACAAGAGGGTGGCTATGTTGTTCAAATTGACATGCGCACCGCCACCTCCGTGCGCGATTTCAGCGGTGCAACCTTGACGCACGATGCCTTGGCTCGGGGCTGGGGGGTCAAAGTGGCTCCCACAGTGTTGTTCTTTGGCGCGAAGGGCAAAGAAGTTGCCGAGCGACTGGAGGGCGGGTACATCCCCGATTTTTACGGAGCCTATTTGGAGCAGCGCTTGCAGGTAGCGCGGGCATTGACCAAGTGATACAGCGCATCCCTCTGTTGTGGCTGGCCGTGATAGCCGCCTGGCTGGCGATAGCGCCCATCACCCCAGAGCCGCACCTGATCGAAAAAACACGCATGCTGGTTGCGGGCACCTTGTCCCGCCCCATCGATATTTTTGACCTTGCGTTGCACTCGGTTCCGTTGATGTTGCTTGTTTGGAAATTGATTGATATATGGCTGAAAGCCAAGTACAGCAATCGTAACAAGCTATGAAAAATATAGCATTTCTGCCACCCAATGACGATCAACGCACCCAGTTGCACAACGAGGTGCATGCCCGGCCGCAGGCACGCATACGTCTGCCAGCACTGGTGGTGTACGTGGCGGTGGCCAACGATGGTGTGAGCCGTGAGCAAGAGTGTGCCCATTTGCAAACCTTGCCGGGCCAACACAATTTGACCATCGACCAGATGCAGGCTAATTTCTTGCGCTTGCGGTTTGAGGGCTATACAGTCAAGTGGGAGCGGCACACCGAGTTCACCCGCTATTCACTGGTGCAACCTCTGCCGGAGCATGCCTTGTTGGGGGCCAGTGACCCTGAGTTGCTGTCGTCCATCGTCCTGTCGGATGCGTGGCTGCGCAATATCCCCGGCCGCACCATCGCAGCAATCAAGTTGGCCATGGTGCATGGTGACTTGAACACTGCAGAGCTCACCATGGCTGCAGCGCGCCAATGGTTTGGCGGTCATCCTGTTGTCGCCTCTGTACTGGGCAATAACAGCCACTCTTGGGCAGTCACAGATTTTGTGTTGCGCCCCAGCGGGTTCGAGCGCATGTTGGTCATTGCCCCTGCGGATACCACCCAAACGCGGGCAGGCCGGATATCGCAACGTTTGCTCGAGCTGGAGACCTACCGCTTGATGGCTTTGCGTGGTTTGCCCGTGGCCAAGTTGCTCGCCCCCATGCTGGCCAAGGCCGAGAATGGCTTGGCGGACATTACCGCGCAGCTGGAAAACAAGTCTGCTTCAGATCAGGACCTGCTCGACACACTGGTTTCATTGGCGGCGCGGGTAGAGCGCGCCACCGCCGAGCATGTGTACCGTTTTTCTGCCACGCGTGCGTATGACACCTTGGTGATGCAGCGCATCGCCGAGCTCAGGGAAAAAGCCATACCCGGCACGCAGACCATTGGTGAGTTCATGCAGCGCCGCTTGTCTCCGGCCATGGCTACCGTCGCTGCCACGGGGCAACGCTTGGCGTCATTGTCTGAGCGTGTGGCGCGCACCAGCGCCCTGCTGCGTACGCGGGTGGACATTGCGACCGAAGTGCAAAACCAGCAGTTGCTGGAAAAGCTGACACGCGGGCAAGAGCTGCAACTGCGGCTGCAGTCCACCGTTGAGGGCTTGTCCATCGCGGCGATCTCGTACTACGTGGTGAGCCTGGTGTTGTATGGGGGCAAAGCACTTAAAGGCGCGGGCGTACCGATCAATCCCGAAGTGGCTGCTGGTGCGGTGATTCCGCTGGTGTTGTGGGGCGTTTGGACGGCCATACGCCGTATCCATGCGAAGCTATATGAACGGAATTAAGTTCCCCCCCAAAGTTGACCGCTACCGATTGAATGGATCCGTAAAAGCGATATCGATTCAGTAAACGCAACGGCTTCGCAAGTGAGGAACGCGATCACATCAAAGTCTTGGAGCGTCAGAATAAGGAGTTACGCCGGGCCGATGTGCAATGTATTGCGAATTGCCCTATCAGAGTACCGCCGCCGTGTTGAGCCAACGTAAACGCGAATTGAGCTGTCTGCGAGCCATGCCCACAGGACCAGATCAATCGCCAGTTCAAGCCGCAGCGCCCCAAGCAACTGTGGATGTCGGACTTCACGTACGTTTCAACTTGGCAAGGCTGGCAGTATGACGGCTCTTTGCACAAGTGGACTATGGAAACACACCTTCGGGTTGGCGTGTCGCTCTGCGGCAGGTGAAATTCAGTTGGGGTATCAGCTACTATTTTTATAGCAGCTTACGCAATAGCATAGAGCTTTCAGGCTGTTTTTGTACTAAATTCACCTTCTTCAG
This sequence comes from Pseudomonadota bacterium, assembly GCA_041165385.1. Classification (GTDB taxonomy): domain Bacteria; phylum Pseudomonadota; class Gammaproteobacteria; order Burkholderiales; family Burkholderiaceae_C; genus Allorhodoferax. Next base: position 14,531 of record JBEANP010000006.1, read on the forward strand.
TGCGTAAGGCTCACAAACAGTCGCGTCAGTTTTTCTGGCAGTTGTTCAATACGGTCTACCACCGTGGCATGGTGGCCGAAGATGTCGTGCATGTAGGCATCCGCGTGCGGGTCCAGGCTGATGCAGTGGGTGTGCATGCCTTGTTGGCTTAGCTCTTGCACCGCTTGCCGGGTATCGCTGACCAACACCTGTTCGTCGCTAACGTCGACATCTGAGGGGCGGCCGTCGGTGAGCACCAGCAGCAATTTCTTATCGGCCTGTTGTGCGCCCAGGTAGTGCGCCGCATGGCGCAGCGCTGCACCCATGCGCGTTGAACACTGGCCTTGCATCGCGGCCAAGCGGGCTTTGGGTGCATCGCTCCATGGCTCGGTAAACCCTTTGATGTGGTGGTAGCGCACATCGTGGCGCGTGTTGGAGTGAAACCCGGCCACCGCAAAAGGATCGCCCAGGCGGTCTATCGCCCAACTCAGCAAGGCCACGGCCTCCTGGCTCAGGGCCAGTCGGCTGCGGCCAGTGCCTGGCACTTCGTCATTGAGGGATTCCGACAGGTCCAGCAGCACCATCACCGCAATGCTGCGGTCGTTGGTGCGGTAGCTCATCAGAATGCGCGGGTCGGGCTGGGCCCCGGCGCGCCAGTCAATCAGCGAGCGCAGGGCGACGTCCAGATCCAGATCGCTGCCTTCCTCCTGAAAGCGAATGCGCACGCGGTCTTGGGGTTTGAGTAAGTCCAGCAACTGCGACAACTGGCGCGCCAAACCGCTGTGCTGCGCCAGCAAGGCATCAATCATGCTGGCGTTGCCACTGGGGTGCAAGGCTTCGTACACGCTGACCCAATCGGGTCGGTAGGTTTGGCTGCCGGTGTCCCATTCGGGGTAGTGGCGTGGCGGCAGGCCGTTGACTTCTTGTTGCGGTGGTGGGGGTGTCTGGTCGAAATCATCCGCTTCGTCTCCCGCTTCCATAAAGGTCCACAAGTGGCGGTTGTCATCGCGGTAGCTCACCACCGTGTCGTCAAAAAATACGCGGGCCAACTGGTCACTCTGGCGGCGGGTGCGCGTGGCATGTTGCAAGGCCAGTGTTTGCATGGCCTGGGTAGTGGACTCTTGCTCCTGCAGCAGCGCATGGAAGCTGCGCACGCAGTCATTCAACGCCGCATTGGTGTAGCCATGGTCCGGGTCGAGCAGGGCGCGTGAGAGCATGGCCAAGCGGTGGCGCAGGCAACTGGCCATCTCGGGGTTGCAGGCGCCCTCGACCGGGCGGGGATGCAGTGCCAGCAGGGCGGGGCGCAGGCCAGGGTAGTGGCGCAGCAGCAGGTGGTCGATGCGGGCGTCTTCCAGGCATTCAATGGTCATGCGTTGCAGCGGGCTCAGGTTGTCGGCCAGCAGCGGCTGGCTCCAGCGGCGGTGCGCCGCCATGTGGGCCAGGGCTAGGCGGTAGCGGTCTAGTCCGCTCACACCGTGCAGGTCGTCGTACACATCGGGCAGGCAGATGCTGTCGCTGTCCCTTTTGCTACTGGTGTGGTGTGTGCTCCAGGGGGCAGGTGCTGGCGTGTCTTGCAGGCCAGTGGCATAGGCCAGCAGGGGCGCATCCATTTGCCACAGCGCACGCAAAGTCAGGCCCAGTTGGTGCCCCACATCGGCAAACAGCGTGCCGTGACGCTCACGCAGCAGTACGGCGCGGCTGTCAGCCGATTTCAGTGCGAAATACTCGCGTTGCCGGTCGGGGTGGTGCTGGTAGTGGCGCGCACCATAGTCTGCCCAGCGCGACAGGCCTGCCACCGTCAACATGCCCAGCAGCAGGGGGGCCTGCTCCAGCAGGACCGGCAAACCGGGGCTGGCGAACGTGGTGTGGTGGCCGTGGAGTGACACCGAGGTGCGCGACATCATTTCGCGCACGGCTTTCAAATAGTGGCGCAATGGGTCGGCGCCTTGCAGACACCGTGCCACGGCGGCCAGCGTGTTCAGCAGCGGTGCCATGGCCGCGCTGTTGGGCGACTTCTGCATGGCGTGCAGCAGGGCATCTACATCGGGCAGCACGTCTTCGCCCACGGTCATGGCCACTTGGGGCCACTCTTGCAACAGGGCCAGCACGGGCTCTGGCCCCCGGCCCATCTTGCCCAATGCGCGCGCGCAGTCGAGGTAGGCCTGGAGACCGTGCTCGCTGAGGGTGTGCGTGGCCTGCGCCATGCAGTCCGCAAACACCGCCTGCACCGCAGGAAAAGCACAGGCCAGATGGGCGCGCCGGGCTTCGAGTTGTTCTGGCGTGGCAGCCATTGCGCTCGGTCTCAGGCCAGCACAGCGGCGATGGTGTGGTCCAGCGTCTGGCGGATGTCCGCATCGTCGGTGATGGGTCGCACCAGTGCCATGCGGCAGGCGTCACCGGCGTCCACACCGCCCATGATCAGGGTCGCGGCGTAGACCAGCAAGCGGGTGGAAATGCCCTCGGTCAGGCCATGCCCTTTGAGCTGGCGCGCCGCGTGGGCAATCTGCACCAGTTGGCCCGCGCGTGCCGTGTCCAGGCCTGTCTCGGTGCTGACGATCTGCGCTTCCAGTTCAGCGGCGGGATAGTCAAATTCAAACGCGGCAAAGCGCTGCTTGGTCGAAGGCTTCAGGTCTTTGAGCAGACTCTGATAGCCCGGGTTGTAGGAGATGACCAACTGAAAATCGGGGTGGGCGTGCACCGTCTCGCCCTTCTTGTCCAACGGCAACTGGCGGCGGTGGTCGGTCAGCGGGTGGATCACCACCGTGGTGTCCTGCCGCGCCTCGACAATTTCATCCAGGTAGCAAATGGCACCAGTGCGGGCCGCCACCGTCAGCGGTCCGTCCTGCCAGCGGGTGCCATTGGCATCGAGCAAAAAGCGGCCCACCAAGTCGCTGGCCGTCATGTCTTCGTTACAGGCCACGGTGATGAGTGGCCTGCCAAGACGGTGCGCCATGTGCTCGATGAACCGCGATTTTCCACAACCGGTCGGCCCCTTGACCATGACTGGCAGCCGGGCTGCATAAGCCGCCTCGAACAGCGCGATTTCATTGCCTTGCGGTTGGTAAAAGGGCGCAGTGCCGAGCGCATTCAGAGTAGTCATATAGGGCTAGGATGCTGTGCGGCAGAGCGTTCTGCGCAGGTAAAGGAGGAGGCCGCAGGCCGGGGGACACGGAGCAGAACGCTCTGCCGCACAGCATCCGTACATGATTAGCGGTGGCTCCCGATCTTCTCGCGCCATCCGGGGAACAATTTGTCCGCATCACCTGGGAACGACTCAAACGCGCGGGCAAACTCTTTGTGCTCTTTGGCCCATTCAATCGGGTCGGCACCGGCTTTCCAGCACTCGTAGGCCTGGCGCAGCGACGTGGCACCGGCTGCTGGGCTGTCGATGTGGCCGTAGGAGCCACCACCGGAGGTGTTAATCACGTTGCCGTGGCCCAGGTTCTCGAAGAAGCCCGGCAAGCGCAGTGCGTTCATGCCGCCGGAGATGATGGGTGTGGTCGGCTTCATGCCATACCATTCTTGGTGGTAGGCCGGGCCCGTGTAGCTGTCGCGTTCGATGATGTAGGCAATGGCGCGGTCATCGTTGGCCCCTTCCATCTTGCCAAAACCCATGGTGCCGACGTGGATGCCCGATGCGCCCTGCAAGCGGCTCATCTTGGCCAGCACATAGGCGTCGTAACCGCGTTTGGCGCTCGGGCTGGTCACAGCGCCGTGGCCAGCGCGGTGGTAGTGCAAATATTGGTTAGGGAAGGCGCGGCGCGCGGTGGTGATCATGCCGGGGCCGCCCACATAGCCGTCGACCAAGAAGGCCACTTTGTCGGCGTCGGGGCCAAATGCGCGCAGGATGAATTCGCCACGCGCCAGCATTTCATAGTGGTCATCGGCGGTGATGTTGGCCGAGAACAGCTTGGCCTCGCCGGTTTCATCCATGGCGCGCTTCATCGCGTCATAGACCAGCGGAATAGTTTTTGCCATCGGCGCAAAGGTCTGATTGCCCTGAGGTTCGTCGTTCTTGATAAAGTCGCCACCCAGCCAAAACTGATAGGCCGCAGCTGCAAACGGCTCGGGGCGCAGGCCCAGCTTGGGCTTGATGATGGTGCCGGCAATATAGCCCCCGTCTTTCACCGGGCGGCCCAAAATGCGCCACAGGTCGCTGATGTCTTTGCTGGGGCCATCAAACAACTGGATGGCGCGCGGTGGCATGTAAAAGTCATAAATCTTGGCGTGCTGGATGTCGCCCATGCCTTGGTTGTTGCCGATCACCAGCGTCAAGAACGACACGATCATCATGCGACCATCGGTGATGTTGCGGTCAAACAAATCCAGCGGATACGCAATGCGCATCTCTTCCGTGGCTTCGTCAATCTGGTACACCAGCGCATCCACACCTTTGGTGAATTCGTCGGTGGTGGACACCTCGACATTGGTTCCCGTGGACGACTCGGCTGCAAAGTGCGCAGCGCACTGCAAGTAGCTGCCAAACCCGGGCTTGGGTTTCATTTTGTAGGCCACCAAAATGTGGCGGCCACCGTCGATCAGGTCTTGTTCATTGAGGCTGAGGTCGGCGTAACGGTTGCTTTGGTCCATGAATCGTCTCCAGTTATGTTGGGTAAGAGCCAACGTTGGAGCGAACTATAGGGACACTTATTCATAATATAAATTCAAATTTATTGCGCGTTAAATCAGATTTACCTGATGTATTGCGATGGTGCTGTTGCGTCATAAACCGCATCTCCACAACCAGGGCTCAACTCCATGAATCCATCAGCGCGCCGCCCTGTTCAATCAGGAATTCCTTGAACGCCTGCGCGGCGGGGGATAGTTTTTTAGGGCTCAAGTGCGTGACATACCAGTGCCCCACCTGTGGCATGCCGTCAATGTCCACCAGTGCAATGTGACCGCTGGCCAGTTCATGGCGAACAGTGCGCATGCTCAGGAAGCTCAGGCCCATGCCGGCCATGACGGCCTGCTTGATGGTCTCGTTGCTCGGCATTTCCATCTCTACTTTTAGGGGTGTTTTGTGCTGCGCAAACAAGCGCTCCATGGCGGCGCGGGTGCCCGAGCCCTCTTCGCGCACCACGAAGCTGTAGTCCTTCAGCGCTGAAAACGGCAGGTGCTTGCGGCGAGCCAGCGTGTGGCCAGGGGCTGCCACGATGGTCAGCGGGTTGGTGGCAAACGGTGTGGCCACGCAGTCCAACTCTGCCGGGGCACGGCCCATGACCACCAGATCGGCTTCATTGCGAGCCAACAAGCCCAGGATGTTTTCCCGGTTGTCGATTTTGAGCTTGACTTCGATGTCCTTGAATAGCTTGCCAAATTGCACCAGCAGCATGGGGATGAAATATTTGGCGGTGGTGACCACTGCCAAATCGATACGCCCTTTTTTCAGGCCAATGTGCTCGGCCATATGGGCTTCCAGGTCTTTAAACTGGCCCATGGCGGCAATCGCATGGGTCAAAAATGCTTCGCCCGCATGTGTCAGGCGGATGTTGCGCCCGGTAGGTTCGATCAAGGCCAACCCAAAAGCATCTTCTAGCTGCTTGATTTGCATGGACACGGCGGGCTGCGTCACAAAAAGGCGCTCTGCGGCTTTGGACACCGAACCTTGCCGGGCCACCTCCATAAAGGTCTGAATTTGCTTGAACGTGTAAGGGCGCATATTTAAATTGCTATTTCATCAGGAAAAACTGATGATTTTTTGAAAATTCGTGATTTGAGTTTATGGGTTTTGCGGCTTAAAGTAAATCCATTGTTACTGATATAGGCGCAGGCCTGTACTTGTTTTCACAGGAATTTATTCATGCTCAGAGCCCTGATTTTTGACGTTGATGGCACTCTTGCGGACACTGAAAGTGCCCATCGGGTTGCTTTCAATCAAGCATTTGCCGAAGTAGGGCGCGATTGGGTGTGGGACGAGCCCACCTACAAACAGCTACTGGAAGTGTCGGGCGGCAAAGAGCGCATCCTCCACTACTGGCAGCAAGTGCAGCCCGACCTGAAAGTGCTCAGCGGCACCGGGGTGCAAGACACGGTGGCGCGCATCCATGAACTCAAAACCGCTGCCTACGAGCGTGCGGTGCAAGACGGTGCGGTGCAACTGCGCCCCGGTGTACTGCGCTTGATTGAAAGCGCGTTTCAAGACGGCTTGCGTCTGGCCATTGCCACCACCACTTCGCCTGTGAATATCTCTGCCTTGTTGCGTGCTGCCATCGGCCCGGACTGGGCCAACTACTTTCAGTTCATAGAAGATGCCAGCACAGCGCCGATCAAAAAGCCCCATCCACAGGTCTATATGCAGGCCTTGCGGAGGCTGCAGTTGCGCGCAGCGGATTGTCTGGCGTTTGAAGATTCACTCAACGGCCTGAAAGCAGCCATGGCCGCAGGCCTGCCCACGGTGATTACGCCGACCGGCTTTACAGCACACCAAGACTTCACTGGCGCGCTGCGCCAGCTGCCCAATCTGCAGGGTGTGAGCATTGCCCATTTGCGTGCGTGGCACGGCCAGTAGAGCCGGCAATCAGCGCTCGATGTTGATTTTCTAGAAAGTTCGTATGTCCCATTCCGCCCAACCCATCCTGATTGCGCCGTCCATTTTGTCGGCAGACTTTTCCCGGCTGGGCGAAGAGGTGCGCGCGATCGAAGCGGCCGGTGCCAACCTGGTGCACTTCGATGTGATGGACAACCACTTTGTACCCAACCTGACTATTGGGCCGCTGGTGTGCGAGGCCATTCGCCCGCATGTGAAGATTGCGATTGATGTGCACCTGATGGTGGAGCCCGTGGATGCACTCATTCCCCTGTTTGCCAAGGCCGGTGCCAACATCATCACCTTCCACCCCGAAGCCAGCCGCCATGTGGACCGCACCTTGCAACTCATTCGCGACCACGGCTGCAAAGCCGGCATTGCGCTCAACCCTGCTACGCCGCTGGACTGGATGGACCATGTGATGGACCGCGTGGACATGGTGCTGCTGATGAGCGTGAACCCCGGTTTTGGGGGGCAAAAATTTATCCCCTCCACGTTGCCCAAGTTGCGCGAGGCACGCCGCCGCATCAACGCCCATGTGGCAGCCGGCGGCCAGCCCATTTTGTTGGAAGTGGATGGCGGAGTGAAGACCGACAACATTGGCGAAATCGCCACTGCGGGTGCCGACACCTTTGTGGCAGGCAGTGCCGTGTTTGGCGCCCCTGATGCCGACGGCGGCTACCGCACCGTGATGAACGTGCTGCATAACGCAGCCCAGGCAGCCCGCTCAGCCTAGCCCCGTGCGCACCCCTAATTAGAACTACAGGAGACTCCCCCATGTCCATGACCCTACGATCCAACCGGTCGACGTTGACGCAATTTTTGATTG
>JBEANP010000007.1:0-21791 GCA_041165385.1 Pseudomonadota bacterium
GCTGAACCAGTTCAAGTATCTGGTCGAGGGCTACCGTAATTACAACCAGACCACCGATTTGCTCTGGCTTTCGATGAAATTGTCTGAGACGCCCTGTAGCCCGCTGTACAAAAAAGCGATTTCACCGGATCGGGAGTTGAGACGATTGATCGAAGCCGAATGGTCAATCACCGCTGCGAACGACCAACTTTATTGAGGGTAACGTATTGTGATGAATCGTTTGGGCCATCAGCGGTCATTGATGATGGGGCGCACCGTGCCCATTGCGGACAACCATTGTTGGGGAAAACGACTATTTTTCACCAGGTCTGTTCCAGCATCCCGACCCAGAAAAATGCGCCTGCTTGAACGGTAATTCACTTAGACTCATCCTAGTCAGTTCAAACTAAGTTGAATGGATCAGTCCGTAGGAGGTTAGATCATGCCAAGTTTCACTCGCGGCGGATATTCAATCCACTACGAAATCCATGGCGAGGGGAAGCCAGTCATTTTGTTGCACGGCATTTGCGTCAGCTTCGCAGGAAACTTCGCTGGTTTTGGCTGGATCGAAAGTCTGCGCAAGCAGGGGATGCAAGTCATCGGATTGGATTTTCTGGGCCACGGCAAGAGCGACAAGCCACATGTTCCAAGTGCTTTCGGTTCGCACAATCTTGCTGCTGACGTGATAACACTTCTGGACCATCTCAACCTCACGACGGCGTCTCTGGTCGGCTTTTCTCTGGGTAGTGTCATCGCGTTGCATCTGCTGAACACCCACCCGGAACGCTTTGGGCGCTCGGTGCTTATCGCTACTGGCGACGGCTTGTTAGGTTTGCCGCCGCACTCCATGGAAGAAGTGGCTCCACAACTCACGCACGCGCTGGAGAGCGACCACTATCCGGCCAAACTTCCAAAGCATGTTGCAACGTATTGGAATTTCGCCACCAAAGTAGGTGGAGATCGGCTGGCCAGCGCAGCGGCGGCGCGCGGGCACTATCCACCCTGCACACCGGAAGAAGCGGCTCGTGTTTCGAGCGAGATATTGGTTATTAGCGGAGAAATTGACCCGGTATTAGGTCAGGGACCGGTGCTCGCCCGTACCATTGCGCACGGGCGCTATCTAGAAATTGCGGGTGCAGACCACTTCATGCTGGCCGCCAGTGAAGAAGCCAGGGAAGCGGCAGCCCATTTTCTCGCTGATGGAGTGTGAAATGACCTATGACTACATCATTGTTGGGGCCGGGTCAGCAGGTTGCGTGCTAGCCGCAAGGCTTTCACAAGACCCAACATGCCAAGTGGCGCTACTTGAAGCTGGTGGCGAGGACCACGCTCCAGCGCTGCGTCAGCCCAACCAATGGCCTTTGTTGTGGGACCGTGCCGAAGGCTGGGGCTACGCCACTACCCTACAGCCGGGCTACAACTTGCGCAGCATCCCCTACCCACGCGGAAAGGTGCTCGGTGGAACCAGTGCCATCAACGCCATGATCTACATCCGCGGAGATGCGCACGACTACTACCATTGGCAAGACTTGGGAAACGCGGGCTGGGGTTGGCAGGATGTGCTGCCGTACTTTCTGAAGTCTGAGGACCAGCAACATGGCGCGTCGGCTGCACATGGCGCCGGGGGGCCGTTGGCGGTGACCGATCTGATTTCGCCCCACCGCATCTCCAGTGCATTTGTCGAGGCCGCTGTGGCGGCCGGCAATGTGCGTACGGCGGATTTCAATGGGGGTTCTCCCGTGGGAGCTGGGTTGTACCAAGTGACCATGCGCCAAGGTGAGCGGTGCAGTACCGCCACAGCCTTCCTCCAACCTGCACGCATGCGTAGCAACTTACACACCATCACCCATGCCCGAACCCTGCGAGTGGTCATGGAGGGTGACCGCGCGACGGGTGTGGACTACTTTGATGGAACGCAGGTGGTGCGCATCTACGCTGCGCGCGAGGTCATTCTGAGTGCTGGCGCGATCGATTCGCCCAAGCTGTTGATGCTGTCCGGCATTGGCGACGCAGCGCAACTGCAATCCCATGGTGTGACCGTGCGAGCGGCGTTGCCTGGCGTCGGGGCCAACCTGTGCGATCACCCTGGCTCGAATCTTGTGCTGGCTTTGCGCGAGGCGGAACAGGCGCTACCCACCAGCAACATCGTAGAAGGCGGCCTGTTCATGAAAAGTGCAGCCTTGAATGAGGGCTTCGCCGCCGACCTGCAGCTTTTTGCGATTCCATTTGCACCAATCCAAGCCGGTGCGCAGGGCAAGGCCAAGATGATGGCGATTGCTGCGCAGAACTGCCGACCCAAGAGCCGGGGGCGCGTCACCTTGCGATCTGCAGACGCGATGGATACCCCCGTCATTGACCCGCGTTACATGACTCACCCTTATGACTTGGCACTCCAGATCGAGGGGCTTCGGGCTGCCAGGGACATCGCCGCGCAAGAGCCACTGAAGTCTCTGCTTGCCGCGGAGTTGGCGCCTGGACACCGCGCGCTGGACGATGCCGCGCTGGAGCAGCACATCCGGGCCACCAGTGGCTGTATCTGGCACCCGGTTGGTACCTGCCGCATGGGAAGTGGCGAAGACGCGGTGGTCGATGCGCAGTTGCGCGTGCATGGCGTGCGTTCGCTGCGCGTGGTGGACGCGTCTGTGATGCCGCAAATTACGTCTGGCAACACCAACGCGCCGACGATCATGATCGCGGAGAAGGCCGCTGACATGATCCTTTCCTAATTCCTGTCGCCGGTGACCGCAGTTGGCCACTACCGAGTGCAGTAATCCTCAAATTTGACACCACAATGCCGACCGCGCGATATTGGACTGAATGTCAGGTTTGGAGCAAGCAATTCGCGTAAACCTATGTCAGGAATCGCGGCAATGCCGAATTACAAAAACTTCCAAAGCTGACGTTCCATTTTTGCAAACTTCTGCCAAGAAGCGTGAGCAGTGCCAAGCCTAACGGCAGTCACCTTCGCGTTAGAAAAAATAGGGTTTCCAGCAGATCGTCGGTGCGGGCGGCACCATCGCCAACATTGGCGTTCACGGCGTCAAAGTGGACTTGCACTTGGAAAAACTGTGGGACCGCAACATCCAGATCACCACCCGCTTGGTAGACACAGTAAGCACGCCGATGCTACTCAAGACACTGCACTCCGCCCACAAACCCCATGGGCTCGACCCCAAGCCGCTCATTACCCACCATTTCAAGTTAGATCAGATTCTTGAAGCTTATGAGACCTTCGGGCACACCGCAAAAACGCATGCGCTCAAAGTCATCATCGAAACCTGCGGCCCTTGCATGAGATTTCAAAGCATCGATCCAACCAAGAAGCGGCGACCTTCCTGCATTCTCATATGGCCGAATTTGTGCGATTCTTACCTATGGGCTCGCATCGGTCACACGCACCCTATCTAAGCCTTGGCCACTGGAATGTCCGCCCATTTGGTGGTGTACGCCGGGGTGCGCCTTTCCTGTTTCATGGACCACACCCTGCGGTCACCATCCAACCCGGCACTTGCCATCTTCATCGTGCCTTTTCCGAAGCGCTGATTGATGGTGTCCAGGGCCGTCATGAGCCGGGTTTTCTCATCCAGCTCCTCCAATGCGCCGCCGTCTCCAAGATCAAGTTCCGCCTGCAGTACCGAGTCAGGCTGGAGGTCTAACAGCATCACTCCCGCTTTGGCGTACTTGAACCCAGACTTATAAATGGCCTGCAAGCCGATGACTGCGGCTTGGACGATCACGCTGGTGTCGGCACTTGGGCGCAACAGTGGCACAACAATAGAGCGGCTGTACTGGGGGTCCTTCCTGAATGGACTGGTCCGAATAAAAACCAGCACATCCCCGGCCAGCGAATGTTGTTTTCGTACCTTCTCTGCGGCTCGACTGGAAAACTCTGTGACCGCTTCGGTTAAGCCTGAGAGATCAACGACCGGATGACCAAAAGAGCGCGTGCAAGCAATTTCCTTCTTAGGTTCAGGCGAGTTGTCCAGACCTATGCAAGGCATACCTTGCAGTTCGCGTACCGTTCGCTCTAAAACCACGGACCAACCTCGCCGTATGGTGGCCGGGTCCATGCGCACCAGGTCCTGCACTGTCTTGATACCGCCGTCGGTGAGCTGTTTACTGATACGCCGACCAATTCCCCAGACCTCGCCCACTTCGGTCGCGTCAAACACGCTTGCCAGCTCTTTCGCAGACAAGATGGAAAGGTTGCACACCTGCGCCAAATGGTCAGGGTAGATGCCGGGTTTGCGTTCTGCCGTTTTGGCGATGTGGTTTGCCAGCTTGGCCAAGGTTTTGGTACTACCGATGCCAATGCCGCACGGAATACCCACCCATTGCAGGATGCGAGATCGGATCTTGTGGCTACGCTCTACTAGATCTCCACGTACGCCATCAAGATCAATAAAAGATTCATCAATGCTGTAGATCTCCTGGCTGGGGCCCAATCCCGCGGCAAGGCTCATCATCCGATCACTGATATCACCATAAAGCGCAAAATTCGCTGATAGAGCGATCAGTCCGGACGACTCTTCGAGATGCTTGACTTGAAACCAAGGAGCGCCCATTTTGATTCCGAGTGCTTTGGCCTCGTTAGATCGGGCTACGGCACAGCCATCGTTGTTAGACAACACAATCACCGGACGGCCATTCAGGCTGGGCCTGAATACACGTTCACAGCTCTTCTGAATGCCCCTAATTGTTAGTAGGGAATAAGTTCGCTATTTCACTCGCTGAGTCATGACTAACACTTTTAGCAAAAAAACCACTCAAAAAAGCCTAATACGTGCCCGGTTTAGGCCCATGGCGGCTGTAGCGGTTGGTGGTCTGCCTGCTCCATACCAGTCACTGATGACCAGGGGTCGACGGCAGCTTTGGACTGAACACTTCGTCAAATCGAGGGCCCGCCATGGGCTGGTAGCGGTCGGTCATGAAACCGCAGCCAATTCACACAATCGACGACATTGCAGCCATTGTGATTGATCAACTGGTCACCTGATAGCAGTCATTCGAGTGGGCTCAACTCAATTCGTTGAGCGACCGCTTCAGAGAAGCTCAATCTGCATCTCGGACTTCGCGTGTTGACAAAACTGCAGTCACAGGATTTAGCTGCAAATGCGGCAAGACTAGGTTAAAAGAAGACAGCCAATTTTTCAAAACATCATTGCAAAACCGGCTTAAGTACTAGAGAAAAATAAATCTCAGTTATGTAACTTGCTGCGCTTGCTGGATCAGTTCGGTCCGTGTCGAAGCAATACATCCGAAAGATATTCTGCCGCCGGAGTCAACGGAAAGTCTGGTCTCCTTACAAGCACGATGGCGGGTGCTGGCAACGGCTCACGGACTCGAATAACCTGGAGCGCATCACGGGTCAAGGGAAATTCTTCCCATTGCACGGGCAACATGGCGAGCAGGTTGCTGTGCGCAAGGCTGACCATGATGGACATGGCCGAGCTTGCCTGAAGCACAACTTTCGGCGGTTTCAACTGATGGCTTTCGAACAGGCGTGCGATGTCGTCCTCAACGTTGTAGTCCACTCCAGTGATCGCCCAATCCGCGTTCTGCAGCGCTTTAAGTGACCGTGAGGCGGAAAGCGGGTGGCCTTTGCGGCACACAACAGCGCGTTGGTTATCAAACAGTTTTTTCATGGTGAGACCAGGCGCCGGCATGGAGCGCGGTGCTGCGCCTAGGTAAAAGTCCACCGTACCCTCGCGCAGCGGGCCTTCCACATCGGGAAACAAGCCCTCAATAATTTGCAACTTGATGTTGGGGTAGCGCTCACGAAAAGTTCTAAGTGCAAATGGCAACATACCTACGTGCGGCATGATGGACAGAGCGGCCACCACGGTGCCACGGTCGTCGCCCCGTTGCTGGGCGATTTCGTCTTGCGCACGTCGCGCTTCGTTCACGATGTTGCTAGCACGTATGTGGAACCTGCGGCCGGTGGCGGTGAGAGTCATTCCGGTGGTTTCACGCAAGAAAAGCGAGCCGCCCAGTTCTTTCTCAAGGGAACGAATGCTGCGAGTCAAAGCAGGCTGCGGCACATCTAGTCGACGCGCTGCGGAGCGCAGACTGCCGTGCTCCACGATGGCCACCAGATGTTGAAGTTGATCGAGTTTCATGGGGGATGCAAATAGCGAATCACGTTTTATTATTTGCCATCTTATGTGAATCGCGGAGGCTGCCTACAGTCAGCCCCAGATCGACAGATTCGTCGGCAACTATTGGAGACAACCATGAAACTTTTTTCAATCCGCGGAACCGTGCTTTTCGCCACGGCAGCACTTGCCGTAATCCCAACCCTGGTGTCGGCCCAGGCCTGGCCGGCTAAGCCCATCAAAATGATTGTTCCCGCGCAAGCCGGTGCCGCGCCCGATGTGGTGGCGCGACTATTGGCCGACAAGCTGGGCGCTGCGTTAGGGCAGGGCGTGGTGGTAGACAACAAGCCCGGTGCGGGTGGCATTCCCGGCATGTCCGCATTAGCACGCTCTGCCAACGATGGCTACACCGTTGGCTTTGTGCCTGCTGCTATGGGCACCATTACGCCGCTGGTCTACAAGAATCCGCAATTCAACCCCGACACCGAGCTCGTGTCTGTGGCCACGGTGGGTATTAGCCCCTTGGTGCTGGTCACGCAGGCGGGCAACGGCATCAAGTCGCTGGCCGATTTGGCGCGCGCGGCCAAAGCGCAGCCGGGCAAGTTGAACTTTGCAGCGCCCCAAACCAATTCACTGCCGCATCTGGCGGGTGAAATCGTTAACAAAGCCGGCAATATGGGCTTGTTCACCGTGCCCTATGCCGGCCCACCCGCAGCCATCATTGCCGTGATGACCGGTGAAGTAACAGCCACTGCCGACGGCGTGCCGGGGCTGGTGCAGCACATCAAGTCGGGCAAGTTGCATGCGCTGGCAGTCACATCGGCCAAGCGTCTGCCAGGCTTTGAAGACGTGCCCACCGTGGCAGAAACCTACCCCGGCTATGAGGTGGTGGGCTGGTTCCAGATATTGGTGCCCGCAGGTACCCCGCCCAAAGTGATCGAGACCCTGAACCGCGAAGTTAACAAGATTACCCAGTCGCCAGAAGTTGTGGCACGCCTGGGCGACTTTGGGGTGTACCCACGCCAAGACAGTGTGGACGGTGCCCGCGAGTTTTTTGCCAGCCAACAAAAAGCAATGAAAAAAATCGTGACCGAGCTGGGTATTCAGGCCCAGTAGCTTCGGCCACTTACTGCATTCCCCACAACTTTTCCCGCCATTTTTAGCAATCCATTCCCGCATTTCAAAAGAGAGACAAGCATGACTGAACGTAAAAAAGCCCTCGTCACCGGCGGTGCCACAGGCATTGGCCGCAGCGCCGTATTGGCACTGGCCAAGGCTGGCTATGACATTGCCATCAATTACGCCTCCAGCGCCAAGGGCGCACAAGCCACCGCTGCCGAGGCGCAGGCGCTGGGCGCCAAAACCATGCTGGTGCAGTGCGATGTGTCCGACGACACCGCCGTGCGCACCATGATGAAAACCATCGAGGCCGAATTTGGCCACTTGGACGCGCTGATTAACAATGCAGGCACCACCGCCACTTGGAAAGTCAAAGACCTTGAGAGTCTGGACATGGCCGAGTGGGACCGCACTTTTGCGGTGAATGTGCGCGGCACGTTTCAGGTCACTCGGGCTGCTGTGCCATTGCTCAAAAAAGGCACCAACCCTGCCGTGGTCAACAGCGCCAGCATCGTGGGCCTGCGCCCCGGCCCGCAGCCCTTGCCCTATGCCGCCAGCAAAGCTGCAGTGGTCAACCTGACCAAGACCCTGGCCTGGAACCTGGGCCCTGAGATTCGCGTGAATGCGGTGGCCCCCGGCTGGATGGAGGGCGACTGGATGCAGCGCATGCTGGGCGACAAGTACGACGACCTGATGGGCAAGCGCGCCAAGGCTACGCCCCTGAAGCGTTGTGTGACCGCAGACGACGTGGCCGAGACCATGCTGAACCTACTGACCGCCAACCGTTTTGTCACGGGTGAGATCGTCGTGATTGACGGTGGCTTTACCAGTTCCACCTGAAGCACGGAGCCGCACCATGCTGAATGGATTCGTTCCCTTCCCCCCTGAGTTTGCCGCGCGCTACCGCACCAAAGGCTATTGGCAAGACAAGTCACTGGCGCAAGAGTTTGACGTGGTCTACAAACGCTTTGCGGACCGCACCGTGCTGGTCGATGGTGACAAGAGTTTTACCTACGCCGAGTTGGACCAAGTCACCACCAATCTGGCGCTCAACCTGCTGGACATTGGCCTGCAACCGCTGGACCGCGTGGTGCCCATGTTGCCCAACGTGCATGAGTTCGTGTTGTTGTACTTTGCGTTGCAAAAGCTGGGCGCCATCCCGATTGCTGCCTTGGTGACCCACCGCTATGCAGAGATCAGCCAGTTTGTGAACCTGTCGGGTGCCACGACCTGCGTGTACCCCGAGACTTCGGGCGACTTCAGCTTTTCGCCCATCATTGACCGCATTGCTGCAGAGAACGCCTCGCTGAAAATTCGCATCGTGTTGGGTACGCCCAAGGCAGGCGAGCATTCGCTGCGCGACCTGATAGACCGCCCGGCTACGCTGCCCGCATCGCGCTTGGCTGACATTCATATCGACCCGACCGACCCCTGCATTTTTCAGCTGTCCGGTGGCACCACCGGCATTCCCAAGCTGATTCCGCGCACCAACAACGACTACGCCTACAACTCCAAGGTGGCGGCGTCGGTGTGCGAGGTGGATGCGGAGTCGGTGCTGTTGCTGGTGCTACCCATTGCCCACAACCTGCCGCTGGCCTGCCCCGGTATTCAGGGCTTTATGTTCAATGGGGCCAAGGTGGTGGTGCACTCCAACACCCGCCCCGCCGAGATGTTTGCGCTGATTCAAAAGCACAAGGTTACCCACCTGAAAGTGGTGCCCGCGCTGCTGATTCGCCTGATCAACGACCCATCGGTAGGCGACTATGACCTGTCAAGCCTCAAGCTGATTCAAAGCGGCGGCCAGCGCATGCAGCCCGAAGTGCGCGCCAAAACCCGCGCGCTGATTCCGGGTGTGTTTGTGCAAGAAAACTTTGGCATGAGCGAGGGCACGCTGATGTTTGTGCGCGCCACCGACTCCGAAGAAGTCAAACTGGAAACCTGTGGCCGCCCGGTGTGCGCCGACGACGAGGTCAAGCTGCTGGACGAAGACGACCGCGAAGTGCCCATGGGCACGGTGGGCGAATTCACAGTGCGCGGCCCCTACACCTTGCGCGGCTACTTTGGCGTACCTGAGTACAACGCCAAGCAGTTCACCAGCGATGGCTTCTACCGTTCAGGCGATTTGATGCGCATGCACCCTTCGGGCAACTATGTGGTTGAAGGCCGCAAGAAAGACCTGATTAACCGCGGTGGCGAAAAGATCAGTGCCGAAGAGGTGGAGAACCTCATCCTCATGCACCCCGCCGTACAAAACGTGGCCTGTGTGCCCATGCCCGATGCCAACATGGGCGAGAAGATGTGCGCGTTTGTGATCCTCAAAGCCGGTCAATCGCTGCAACTCAAAGCGCTGGTCGAATTTCTGATGACCAAAGAAATTGCCAAGTTCAAACTGCCCGAGCGGCTGGAAGTGCTGGTTGATTTTCCGGTGTCCACTTTCGGCAAGGTATCCAAGAAGGCACTGGGCGAATTGGTTAAAAATAATATTAAAAACGGCCTGTAGACCCCGTGTGTATTGCGTAAGCAGCTATAAAAATAGGAGCATTTATGAGAATCATTGACCTGCATTGTTACCCTGGCACCCAAACTTGGATCGACTCCCAGGGCCCGTACCCCGAAGCGCTGGCCACCTACTGGAAGCGCGACTGGGTTGCCAAGTCCGAAGACGATGTGATTGCCGAATTCACCACCGCAGGCGTGGACGCCTGCCTGGTTGCACTCGACCTGGAGACCACCGTGGCCACCCCACCGTGCACCAACGAATACGTGCACGCCATGTGGAAGCGCCACCCCAAGCGCGTCATTCAGTGCTGGGGCGCGGTAGAGCCAGCCAAAGGTGAAATCGCTATTCGCCAGGCCGAGAAGGCGGTGAGAGAGTTGGGCTTTATCGGCTTTCACTTCCACCCCATCATGCAGCACTTCGCGGTGAACGACCGCCGCCACTACGACCTGTTTGAAGTCATCAACAGCCTGGGCGCAGCGGTGATGATCGACGTGGGCACCACCGGCATGGGCGCTGGCATGCCGGGTGGCAACGGCGCGCGGGTGCGCCATGCACACCCTTCGCACATTGACGATTTGGCAGCAGATTTCCCTAACCTGAAAATCATCATGGCCCACCCCGGCTGGCCTTGGGTGGAAGAGACCACCGCAGTGGCCTTGCACAAAGGCAATGTGTATTGGGAAATGTCCGGCTGGGCGCCCAAGCACTTCCCGGGCAACTTGAAGGTGGACATTCGTGGCCGCCTGCAAGACAAGATCATGTTTGGCAGCGACTACCCCAGCCTGCCCTACGAGCGCATTCTGCGCGAGTGGAATGAGCTGAGCTACAAGCCCGAGGTGATGGAAAAAATCATGCACGGCAACGCAGAACGCGTGTTGGGCTTGTGATGCCATCTACGCTCAAAAATGCCTATCTGTGCGATGGCATCCGCACGCCCATAGGCCGCTACGGCGGCGCTATCTCCGGCATCCGCACCGACGACCTGGGTGCCCTGCCCATCAAGGCCCTGATGGCACGCCACCCCATGCTGGACTGGGGTCAAATGGAAGAGGTGTACTACGGCTGCGTGAACCAGGCCGGTGAAGACAACCGCAACGTGGGCCGCATGAGTGCGCTGCTGGCAGGTTTGCCGGTGACGGTGGCGGCAGCTACGGTGAACCGCCTGTGCGGCTCGGGGCTGGAAGCCATTGCCGGTGCCGCGCGTGGCATTGCCTGCGGGCAGCTGGATTTGGCGCTGGCTGGCGGTGTGGAAAGCATGAGCCGCGCGCCGTTGGTTATGCCCAAACCCACCAGCGCGTTTTCGCGCCATGCCGAGATTCATGACTCCACCATTGGCTGGCGTTTTGTGAACCCCGAAATGCAGCGCCTGTACGGCATTGACGCCATGGGCGAGACGGCGGAAAACGTGGCCGAGGAGCATGGCATCAGCCGCGCAGACCAAGACGCTTTTGCGCTGCGCAGCCAGCAGCGCGCCGCGCGTGCACAGAGCAGCGGAGTGCTGGCCAACGAGATCATGGCCGTGGCAGTGCCGAGCGGTAAAAAGGGAGAGTTCAAGTCGATCACGCAGGACGAACACCCGCGTGCTGACACCACCTTGGAGAGCCTAGCCAATCTCAAACCCGCGTTTCGTGCAGGCGGCACTGTCACTGCAGGCAATGCGTCCGGCGTGAATGACGGTGCCGCGGCCCTGCTGCTGGCCAGTGAAGCCGGTGCCGCACGCCATGGCTTGCAACCACTGGCACGTGTGATCGGTTTTGCCACCGCAGGCGTGGCACCGCGCGTGATGGGTTTTGGCCCCACGCCTGCGGTGCAAAAGCTGCTGGCGCAAACCGGGTTGCGTATAGGCGACTTTGATGTGATTGAACTCAACGAAGCCTTTGCCGCGCAGGGCCTGGCGGTGCTGCGCGCCTTGGGCCTGCCTGATGATGGCGAACACGTAAACCCCAACGGCGGTGCGATTGCTTTTGGCCACCCGCTGGGCATGTCGGGCGTGCGCCTGACACTCACCGCCTTGCGTCAGCTGGAGCGCACCGGCGGCAAGCGCGCCCTGATGACCATGTGCATCGGCGTGGGGCAGGGCATTGCCTTGGCTATTGAACGTGTTTAAAGGACTGTGATGAACGCAGAACCTATTCAGTTGGAAGTACACGGCCACGTAGCCGTGCTCACGCTCAACCGCCCCGACACGCGCAATGCACTCAGCGGCGAGGAGATGTTTGCCGCCTTTGAGGTGCTGTTTGCGCGGTTGAACAGCGACATGAACATCCGTGCTGCGGTGTTAACCGGCGCGGGTAGTGCGTTTTGCTCGGGCGGTAATGTGGCCGAGATGCGCGACCGCACCGGCATGTTTGGCGGTACGCCCGAGCAAATTGCGGCCAATTACCGCGCGGGGATTCAGCGCATTCCGCGCGCGTTTCAAACCTTGCAAGTGCCCGTCATTGCAGCGGTGAACGGTGCCGCTATTGGCGCGGGCAACGATTTGGCGTGCATGTGCGATATACGTATTGCCGCTGATACCGCGCGGTTTGCTGAGAGTTTTGTCAAAGTCGGCATTGTTCCCGGCGATGGCGGTTGCTGGTTGTTGCCCCGTGTGCTCGGCTTTTCCCGCGCGGCGGAGATGGCGCTTACCGGTGACACCATCGACGCGCAAGAGGCTTTGCGCATCGGCTTGGTGTCCAGGGTGGTGCCTGCGGATGCGCTCTTGCGTGAGGCATTGGCTTTGGCACAGCGCATTGCGGCTAACCCGCCGCAGGTCTTGCGCTGGACCAAGCAGCTGTTGCAGCAGGCGCGCACCGGCACGCTGGACGAAGCCTTGGACGCCGCAGGCAAATTTCAGGGTTTGGCACACCAAACCGCAGACCATACTGAAGCGATCACCGCTTTTTTTGAAAAGCGCATGCCGGTGTTTGGCAAAGACATTGTTGAAGCGAAGAGCGCCACGCTGTGAGCGATCTGGTTCAAAGTCAACTGTTGCTGGAAGAGCGGCCCTCGCCAGGCATTGCTCTGCTGCGCTTGAACCGCCCCGAGGTATTGAACGCACTCAACTTGCAGCTGCGGCGCGACTTGGCTGCGGCGTTTAAGCGGCTGGATGCTGACTCGCAAGTGCGCGTCATCGTAATCGCAGGCAGCGAGCGCGCCTTTTGTGCAGGTGCAGATTTGAATGAATACGTGGATGCCACGCCAACCGAAATCATCGCACGACGCATGGACAGCTTTTGGGGTGCCATTAGCGGCTGCCGCAAACCGGTCATTGCCGCGGTGCGCGGCCATGCGCTGGGCGGTGGGTGCGAGCTGGCCATGCACGCAGACATTATCGTTGCGGGACAAGGCGCCCGCTTCGGGCAGCCCGAAGTCAAAATTGGCATCATGCCAGGCGGGGGCGCAACCCAGCGCCTGACGCGGGCGGTGGGCAAGTTCGCCGCATTGAAAATTCTTTTAGGGGGCGAACCCTTCGACGCAGACCGTGCACTGGCAATGGGGTTGGTCAGTGAAGTAGTCCCGGATGCAGAGGTGGAGCAATATGTCTTGGATTTGGCCCATCGCCTTGAACTACTTCCAGCCCTGTCTCTTCAGTTCATCAAAGAAGCCGTGATTCAGGGTATGAATCTTCCGCTTGATCAGGGCCTGCATTTAGAACGCAAGTCCTTTCAGTTGCTATTTTCTACAGTAGACAAGGGTGAGGGCATTCGTGCACGAATAGAGAAAAGGCCACCCCAATTTTGAAGCTATGAACACTGAGATTATCTTCGTTGAGGTTCCGTCCCAGATTCCATTTAGGATTCGCCAAAGCTTGTTGCAGATTGGGCCTATCGTGGCGCCCGAAGCAACTGAGTCTCTGTACGTTCCACTTCATCCAATAGAACCATATTCCGAGGTTCATATGGTGCGTGACCTGCGCTATGGTCTGGACGTACGACACTTCCTGGATGTATTCACGCCAGCCCAAACAGATGGTATTCGCCCCATCCTCGTGTTCGTACATGGAGGCGCCTTCATCCGTGGAGACCGTCGAGTTGGAAAGGGGCTAGTCCACGACAATATCGCTATCTGGGCGGTGAGCCATGGGATGATTGGCGTGAATATCACTTACCGGTTGGCACCAGAGCATCCCTGGCCCTCGGCGCAACACGATATTCGCCTGGCACTTGAGTGGCTGCAAGCCCATGCAGCAGAATGGGGTGGCGATGCCAGCCGAATCGTTTTGATGGGGCACTCGGCCGGTGCGGCTCATGTGGCGCAGTACCTTGCGTTCGCCCAGTTCCAGCCCGAAAAGGGCGCGGGTGTTCAGGCAGCAGTACTGCTTTCCGGAATATTTGACCCGGTAACCGCAGAAGACAACGCGCCACTGCGCGCCTACTTTGGTTCTGATACATCGCGCTACCCTGCTCTATCTGCGGTATCGGGTCTGGTGGCATCAGGTATTCCGCTGTTCATCGCTTATGCAGAGTTGGACCCAGATGATTTTTCCTGCCAATCCCGGCAACTGGCTGCAGCCTTACTGAATCGGGATCAAGAAAACGCCTGCTACCGACTGCAGGCGCACAGCCATATGTCTGAAATCTATTCAATCAATACGGAGGACGACGCGCTCTCGAAAAACTTAGGGGCCTTCATTCACGACATTATTTTCGCTTAGCCTCGTTAATCCAATTTGCCCAAAGTGGGGAAAGAGATGAACTTGGACACTGCTAAGCCGGCTTTTGCGGATGTCCGCATTTGCCCCTCAGCCGAAGGCGACCCAAAGCGGATGTAGCGAACTATCAATTGGTCGCCTGACAGCGGTCATTCGAGTGCACTCAACCCCAGGCGATGAATGACCGCTTCAAAGAAGTCCAATCCGAATGTTGGACTACGCGTAATGACCAGAACCAGCCATCCGGATACTTCGTACGTCCAAAAATGCCTGATCCATAACCGTAAGCTCAAATTTCAAACTCTTGACTATATAGCGCACATCTCCAGTGCAGACGCAATCTCGGGAACAATCAACCAATCGAAAGAACGACGTTACCCGTGACTGCTCCGCTCTCAACCATGTGATGCGCCTCAGCAATCGAAGCCAAGGGGAGTCTCATTCCAATGTTGTGCAGCAGCGCCTCTTGCCTCAAGAATTCGGACAGAATTTTGATAGCGCGACGGCGGTCCGAATCGCTCAGGTTGTAGACAATAAAAAATCGGACACCAAAGTTACGCGAAATCATAGAAAAAAACGGCAAAGTGAACTGCCGTGCGCCACTGCCATACACCACCCACTGACCATTCGGACGCACCGCCTCCATGTCAATGGCTGCATTCGCTGCGATGTCCATTTCGATCACGCGATCGACACCTTCACCTTGTGTTTCCTTCAGCACGCGGTCCACGACGTTTTCCGTTCGGTAGTTGATGACAACATCGGCACCAGCGGCCAGCGCCAACGCGGCCTTTTCCGGTGAGCTGACTGTCGTGATGACCTGGCGCGCACCCAGCAAGCGCGAAAACTGCACGGCGTAGTGGCCAACCGCTCCCGCCCCCCCTGCGACGAGAACACGTTGACCTTCAATGCCACCATCGGTCAGTACGGCGTGCAGCGCCGTCAGCGCGGGAATACCCAAGCATGCACCGACTTCACCGGGCACGTTTTCGGGTAAGGGAACGGCCTGCTGCTCAGGCAAACACAACCACTCCGCCGCTGTTCCGAAAGGCCTTGCCCAGCCAGCGTTCCATAGCCACACCCGATCTCCGATGCGTGCCGGATCCACCCCTGCACCGACTGCGTCGATGGTCCCCATACCGTCGCTGTGCGGAATGACGCGCGGAAACGGCATTACTGGACCGCGCGCGCCAGAGCGCGCCTTCACGTCGGAAGGGTTAATCCCAGACCACTGCAACCGCACGCGAACCTCGCCGACTTCGGGCTGAGGATCGGGCAAATTTCCCACTAGAAGCACTTGATCAGCGGACCCGGTTTGTTCGTAATAGGCAGCTTTCATATCAGATTCCATTCGCCGTGATTGCAGACAGAAAGACACTGTAGCGGAGGCGGCAGCACTACCGAATTACGGGACTCAGAATCGCCGCAAATTTACGAACTTCAATGTCTTCCATCAGGATTTACCCGTGTACTTCTCACTTTTCACTCAGTGAAATGTTGCTCGAGATGGTTACAGCTTCGGAACATCGGGAACACATCATCCGCACCAATCCAAGATCGGTCATCTGGTCAAGGAAAAAACAAATGACGCTTGGATATCGAAGTGGAAAGAGTGATTTCCACCGACCGGCGCAATGGAGACAGCATGATTGATTTGAATGGAAAAGTTGCGGTCGTCACGGGCGCTGCCGGTGGCATTGGTGCAGAGATAGCTCGTACTTTGGCAAAGGCGGGAGCGCGGGTTGTTTTGGGTGACGTGCAAACCGAGCGTGGTGAGCAAGTTGCCGCGCAAATTCGTGAGTCCGGCGGACAAGTCATATTCGTTACGCATGACACATCTGTTGAAGACCAATGGATTGCGTTCATTGATGCAGCGCTCAGCAACTTCGGCGGCCTTGACATTGTGGTCAACAACGCCGGGATCGAGCAGACCTGCTTTCTCGAAAACATCACCATGGCCGATATTGAGCGACTCCTCTCGGTGAACGTAGCTGGTGTACTCATCGGCCACAAGCATGCTGTACGCGCAATGAAGCCAGGCGGTCGCGCTGGCAAGGGCGGCAGCATCATCAATCTGTCGTCGGTGGCTGGCCTAATCGGCACGCCTGGTTTGGGCGTGTACTCTGCGTCCAAAGGCGCAGTCCGCCTGCTGACCAAGGCGGCGGCTGTTGAGTTTGGTCGACTCGGATATGGCATTCGGGTGAACTCCATCCACCCTGGTCTAGTGGAAACCGACATGGGTGAGAAGTTGCTAAACGACTTCGTGAATCTAGGAATGTTCAAGGATCGCGACGACGCTTACACGCAGATGAAGGCGGCGCATCCACTGGGCATAACCGGCCTGCCGAGCGACATCGCCAACCTGGCACTGTTTCTCGCCTCCGACTTGTCGCGCTGGATGTCGGGTGCCGAACTCGTTGCCGATGGCGCGATGACGGTCAGCTAAATCTGCAAGAAAGCTGCTGTCACTAAACGAGGAGATCAACACCATGAGTGTGATGAAGATGTTTGACCTAAGCGGCAAAGTAGCCGTGATCACGGGCGCAGGCAACGGCCTGGGCTACCAGATTGCTGAAGCGATGGCAGAGGCGGGTGCCGATGTTGTGTGTGCTGACATCGACATGAAAAAAAATGATGCGACTGCGGCGCGCGTCGAGGCACTCGGACGCAAGGCACTCAGTATTCGGTGCGACGTGACGCTTGAAACGGATGTGGCAAGTCTATTCCAGACAGCAGAGAAAGCGTTTGGCCATGTCGACATTGCGTTCGCCAATGCGGGCATTGCTGATTTGACCCCGCAGCCTTTACACGACTACCCGACCGACAACTGGAATGCCGTCATCGCAGTCAATTTGCAGGGTGTCTTTTATACCGACCGTGAAGCACTGAAGATCATGGTGCGTCAGCAAAGCGGCAAACTGATCAACGTTGCATCGATGTGGGGCTTGGCCGGCGCATCGAGCGTGGCGCCCATTCCAGCCTACAACGCGGCCAAAGGTGCGGTGGTCAATCTGACGCGCGAACTCGCACTCGAGTACGCGACGAAAAACATTCAAGTGAACGCAATCTGCCCCGGTTTTTTTCGCACCCGATTGGCAGCAGGCGCTTACGACGATCCTGACTTCGTCGCCGCGATCACCGCATTCACGCCGATGGGGCGCGTCGCCGACGCCAGCGAGATCAAGGGTACGGCGCTGTACCTCGCCTCAAACGCTTCGAGTTTCACAACCGGATTGATGTTAGTCACCGACGGTGGCTGCATGGCCAAGTAGATCCCAAGATAGTTCTTTCCCTCAAACCACTAGGAGACAAACATGAATGTAGCTGACAAGAATTCCGCAGACACAACCACCCAGCCCTTACCCTCACGGCGTACCGTGCTCGGTGCCGGTGGCGCAGTGGGGTTGGTTCTGCTGAACCCCACTTCCATCTTTGCCCAGGGTGCTGATGGCGCCAATACGATTCGGGTTGGTTTCATCAGCCCACGAACCGGTGCTTTGGCCAGCTTCGGCGAGGCCGATGGTTACGTACTCGAACTGGCACGCAAGTCCCTGAAAGATGGGCTGACCGTCGGTGGCAAAAGGTACGCAGTCGAGATCCTTGATCGCGACACACAATCTGATCCGGCCCGCGCCAGCCAGTTAGCAAAGACCCTGATTAACTCCGACAAGGTCGATCTCATCCTCGTGACGTCCGCACCCGAGACCGTGAATCCGGTTGCAGACGCTTGCGAAGGCGCGGGCGTGCCCTGCCTCTCAACCGTAACGCCTTGGGAAGCTTGGTACTTCGGACGTGGCGCAAAGCCGGGCGAGCCATCGCCTTTCAAATGGACTTTCCACTTCTCGTTCGGCGTGGGCGAGTTTGTCAAGAGCTACACCTCGCAGTGGAGCCAGCTGTCCACCAACAAAAAAGTGGCCGCGCTCTACCCCAACGACGCCGATGGCAACGCCATCCGTGCCAGCCTGGCACCGGCATTACAAAAAGCGGGCTTTACCATCGTTGACGCAGGCCCTTACGAGACCGGAACCACCGATTTCTCGGCTCAAATCGCCAAGTTCAAGGCCGAGAAGTGCGACATCTTCAACACCTTCCCAATTCCGCCCGATTTCGCTACGTTCTGGCGTCAGGCTGCCCAGCAAGGCCTCACGAAAACGATGAAAATTGTCCAGGTGGCGAAGACTGGACTGTTTCCGTCCAGCGTCGAGGCACTGGGGCCGCTCGGCTTCAATCTCTCTAGCGCCTGCTACTGGCACAAGACGTTCCCCTACAAATCGCCATTGACGGGTGTGTCCAGCATGCAGTTGGCCGACGGCTATGAGAAGGCTGCGAACAAACAATGGAACCAGCAACTCGGTGCTTCGATGTCACTGCTTGATGCAGGCTTCGAAGCCTTGAAGGCCAGCACCAATCCAAAAGACAAAGCCAGTGTGGCCAAGTCGCTTGGCACGTTGGTGACCACGACCACGGTGGGTAAGGTCGACTTCACCAAGGGTCCAGTGCAGGGTGCTTGCACCACGCCGCTGATCGGCACCCAGTGGGTCAAGGCCGCGGCGGGCTCGAAGTACAAGTACGACTACGTTATCACCGAAAACGCTGCCGATACCAACGTCCCAGTGGCGGCCAAGCTGCGTCCGTACGCCTGATTTCGGAGGTTCACCACACCATGTCGTCAACTGATGCATTGATTTCTGCACAAGGGCTGCGCAAGCAATACGGTGCACTGGTTGTCCTGGACGGTGTGGACTTTGAGGTTCGGCCCGGCGATGCCATCGGCATCGTCGGGCCGAATGGTGCGGGCAAGACGACTTTGCTAAGTGTTTTGTCTGGCTCACAAGCTGCCACCGCCGGTAAGATTGTCTTCAAAGGAAACGACGTGTCATCGCTGGACGCTGCAACGCGTTGCAAGATGGGCATCGTTCGCACACACCAGGTGCCACAACCCTTTAGCGGTATGACGGTGTTCGAGAACGTCTTCACGGCAGCAACGCACGGGGGAGGTTTCCGTAGCACCGAAGCCTATGAGCGTTGCATTGATGCGATAGAACTCTGCGGCATGGCCAAGGTGGCGAACCGCCGCGCCGCGACACTGGGCTTGCTGGACCGCAAGCGGCTCGAGTTGACCCGAGCGCTTGCTACTAACCCGCAGGTATTACTACTGGATGAAATCGGTGGCGGGCTCACCGATGGTGAGGCCGCCGAACTCGTGCAGACCATCAAGGTGCTGCACGGCCGAGACATCGCCATAGTTTGGATCGAGCACATCGTGCATGTGCTGCTACAAGTGGCGAAGCGGCTGGTGTGCATGGACTCTGGCCGGGTGATTGCGCAGGGTGATCCACAAGAGGTGCTGTCCAACGCCACCGTGGTGGATGCCTACTTGGGAGGCGGACGATGAGTCTCTTGAAAATTGAAGGTCTGGAGGCCAGGCATGGTCTGCTTACCGCCGTGCAAGGCTTCAATCTGGACATCGAGCAAGGCGAGACGCTGGCACTCGTTGGCGCAAATGGCGCTGGTAAAACGACACTACTTCGAACACTGGCGGGCGTGCATCCGGTGGCGGGTGGCCGCATCGTCTTCGACGGTCTCGACGTCAGCGCGTTGCCGGCGCACCGCCGGGTCGCAGCGGGACTGGCGTTGGTGCCGGAAGGGCGCAAGCTGTTCCCTGCGATGACCGTGCAAGAGAACCTGCTCGTCGCCCTGTCGGCCAAACGCGAAGGCAATTGGAACCTAAGCACGGTGCTCGACGCCTTTCCGCAACTCAAACCCAAACTGAAGGCGGCAGCCGGCACCTTGTCGGGAGGTCAGCAGCAGGCTGTGGCCATTGGCCGCGCGTTGATGACGAATCCGCGGGTGTTGCTGCTGGACGAAGTGTCCCTCGGCCTCTCCCCGCTCGCGGTCCAAGGCGTCTATGACTCACTGCGCACATTGATGGGCAAGGGCACGGCCCACGGCACGACTGTGGTGCTGGTCGAGCAAGACCTGCAGCGAACTTTTCAAGTCGCTGACCGCATCGTGTGCATGCTCGAAGGCAAGGTGGTGGCCAGCGGGCGGGCTGACGAGATGACTCGCGAGCAAGTGATGGAGTATTACTTCGGCCATCGCACGTCCACAGCAAGCACCACTTCACAATCGACAGGAACAACATGATCTGGCTGAATCAACTCGTCCAAGGCTTGATGCTGGGTGGCTACTACGCGTTGTTGGCGTGCGGTCTGTCCTTCATGTTCGGCGTGATGGGCATCATCAACCTGGCGCACGGCAGTCTGGCGGTGCTCGCGGCTTATATGCTGTTCGTCCTGGCAGAACGCTTTGAGGTTCATCCTCTACTGGGGCTGATTGGAGTGATCCCGGCGATGGCGCTGATCGGGTGGGTGCTACACCGGCTCGTGCTAGAGCGCAGCGCCCGCGCGGGCGCCCTGATCCCCTTGCTGAGTACCTTCGGCCTTGCGAGCGTGCTGGACAACTCCATGTTCCAGGCGTTCGATGCCGACACACGTTCACTGGCTCCCTATATCGATTCGCTCAGCTACGACGGATGGACATTGCCGGGCGGCATCATCGTGGGCCAGCTCGCAGTGCTCACGCTGGTCGTCGCCATTGTGCTTCTCGGTGGACTTCATCTCATGTTGGGGCACACCGCTTTGGGGCGGCGCATTCGCGCCGCTGCCCACGATCCAGACACTGCGCAGCTGGTCGGAGTCGACGCAAGGGCCGTCTATGCGGCTTCGACCGCAATTGCAATGGCCACTGTGGCAATCGCTGGAGCCTTCCTCGCAATGCGAGCCACGTTCGACCCGTATACCGGTCCTTACCAGCTAATCTTCGCATTCGAAGCCGTGATCATTGGTGGCGGGGCACTGTGGGGAACGCTATTGGGAGGCATCGTTCTGGGTGTCGTACAGAGCATAGGCGCGCAAGTGCACCCACAAGGCTTCCTCATCGCCGGGCATGTTGTCTTCCTGGCGGTGCTGCTGGCACGGGTGTACGCCGCAAACACCATTCGCCGCTGGATCCGATCTTCCACTAGCCTATTCCGCAGCCGAGCCTGAACGCCATGAACCTGACTCCACACTTTCCCGTTACCACCACCGTACGCACCGCAGCGCGTGTTACGCGATGGACTCTGCCATCGATTGCGACCGTGTCGCTGGTGGCAGCTACCCAACTCGTCCTCGTTGCGGGACCGCTGTTTTTATCACCTAACGCGATTGAACGACTCACCACCCTGTTTATCTACGGCATCCTGGCCCTGATGTGGAACGCGCTGGCTGGCTATGCTGGTCTGCTGTCCGTCGGGCATCAGGCGTTCTTCGGGCTGGGTGCGTATGCAGCCATTCGTCTGGCCGACTGGGGTGTCAGCCCGTACCCGGCACTACTGTTGGCTGCTACGTTGGTCGGGGCGCTTTCCATACCGATAGCCGCTTTCATGCTGCGACTGCGTGGCGGTGAATTCGCAATTGGCATG
>JBEANP010000008.1:0-21550 GCA_041165385.1 Pseudomonadota bacterium
ATAAAAACGCCTACAAAGCCCATGACTGATCCGACGGATAGGTCGATGTGGCGGGCCACAATAATCAGAACCATGATGGTGGCCAATATGCCCACAACAGCTGTTTGCTGTGCAATGTTGTACAGATTTTCGGCAGAGAAAAAGATGCCATCTGACAACACGTTGAAAACAATAGTAGTAACCACCAACACAGCGGTCATGAGCACCATGCGCCAATCGATGGCCGAATGTTTCAAGTTTTTAAGGGCTTGATTCATTGACTTCTCCTAACTAAACCAAAAAAACGGGAATCTGAAACAACACCGCGGGCACCAAGCGCTAGCCCGGCCCGCGGTGATTGACTAACCTAGGTTAGAGAGTGCTTATTTGCAAGCCGCAACTTTAGCTGCGTCTACACCTTTGCACAGTGCATCTTTCTTGATGTAACCAGCTTTCAACACAACATCGAGGTTGGCTTGGGTCACAGGGATAGGCTTCAAGAAAATAGATTTCAAAGTTACTTTCTTCTCGCCGCCGGCCCAGTCAGCTGCACCAGTAACGGCTTTGCCAGCGCCCAGCTCTACAGCAGCTTTAGCCGCTGCGGTGCCGAGGTCAGCAGAGTTTTTCCAGACGGACACAGTTTGGGTACCCAAAGCAACGCGGTTCAAAGCAGCGTGGTCGCCATCTTGACCGGACACTGGAATACCTTGCAAGCCCTTAGCTGTCAAAGCAGCGACAACACCGCCGGCCATGCCGTCGTTTTGTGCTACCACGGCGTCAACTTTGTTGCCGTTTTTAGTCAGAATTTGCTCCATGTTTTTCTGGGCGTTTTGTGGGTTCCAGCCGGCGGTGTACTCTTCGCCAACGATCTTCACATCGCCTTTTTTGATGGCGTCAGCCAACACTTCGCCTTGACCTTCGCGCAGGAAGTTGGCGTTTGCATCACCTGGGTCACCCTTGATGATGGCGTAGTTACCTTTTGGCTTCACAGCCAAAATTGCGCGAGCGGTCATACGGCCCACTTCTTTGTTGTCAAAAGTGATGTAGGTAACGCCTGGAGCTTCGAACAAGCGGTCATAAGCGATCACTGGGATCTTGAGTTGGGCAGCTTTGTTCACTGCTGGCAAGATGGCATCTTTGTCGCGGCCCAAGATGATCAGAACTTTGGCACCTTTAGCGATCAAGCTGTCGATGTCTGTCAATTGCTTTTCAGTAGAAGAACCAGCATCCGACATGATGTATTTGGCGCCCGATTTGGCGAGCTCAGCCTTGATAGCTGCTTCGTCGGTTTTCCAGCGCTCTTCCTGGTAAGCATCGAAGCTGACGCCCACAGTCAATTGCGCGAAAGAAGAAGCCGCGCTCATGGCCAAAGCCAGCACAGTCAGTTGACGTTTGAATTGCATACTTGTCTCCAGTTTTAAAAAGCCCGGAATGGGCGTCAAGTTAATTTACCTGCTGCATTTAGCAGCCTCACCACAACGCTTTGATTTCGTTGGAGGTTGACGGTCTCCTGCCGGACCAAAATTTGCATTGCATCATTTAGTTCGAACGGAAAACCAAGTATCACGGATTCGCAAACGCTTCGTATTAGGGGAAACGCTTAGTAATCGCTTTGTAATCGGTGGGTGGTGATTTTTATGGCGTGCTTGGTGACAGCATCCATTCGTGGGCGGGATCGTTTTTGAAAACCCAAAGGCGGTGCGGACCTGCCATCACGTTCAGGTAATACAGGTCATAGCCATGGGGAGCTACCACAGGGTGATAGCCACGTGGAACCATAACCACATCATGGTTTTCCACCGCACAGGCTTCGTCCAGTGAGCGGTCATCGGTATACACGCGCTGAAACGCGAAACCTTGGGGCGGGTTCAGGCGGTGGTAGTAGGTTTCTTCCAGCTGGGTTTCTATTGGGGGTTGCTCCACGTCGTGTTTGTGGGGCGGATAGCTCGACGAATGGCTGGCAGGCGTCATCACTTCCACTACGAGTAGATGCGCTGCAGTCGGGTCGTCGTGCGGGAGGATGTCGCATACATAGCGCGTATTCGTGCCTTTGCCCCGCGTGCTGCGGCGCATGGTGTCAGGATTAATGACACGCACTTCGCGCGATGCACTGTCCGATGGCGCTGTACACAGGGCCACCTCTGCATCCGTCTGGGCCAGCAGCCGTACTT
Source organism: Pseudomonadota bacterium (assembly GCA_041165385.1). Lineage (GTDB taxonomy): Bacteria > Pseudomonadota > Gammaproteobacteria > Burkholderiales > Burkholderiaceae_C > Allorhodoferax. The sequence goes on from JBEANP010000008.1 coordinate 2,151, forward strand.
GTTTGCCCTCCGGCACGTAGACCGCTGCGGGCGATATTTCTTCAAACACCGAAGCGCGTGAACCCAAATTAGCGTGTGTCACGCCGTCCACTGTGACGGTAACAGTGCCGGTAAGCACCACGAGGCACAGTTCCCGTGCCCCGGTATCGATAGATTCGACTTCTTGAGCTTTCAAACGCAGTGCTTTAAAGCCCACATGCGTCCAACCTGCGCGCTCGGGCGTGACATTGACAATCTCACGCCCTTGGGGCGCGGCCTTGGCCAGTAGTGGGCTGACCATATCAGCTTGCGCTACTCAGGCGTTGAACAATGCCTGACAAGGTATCAAAACCTTTCTTGGCGTACTCATAGCTGGGGGCCACGGCAGGGTCCTGCTCCGCCTCCACAACCAACCAACCCTCGTAACCCGCCCCCTTGAGCGAGGTTAAAACCGCATCAAAGTCAATTACGCCGTCACCGGGCACCGTGAAGGTTCCATTGATGACGCCATTTAAAAAGCTCCAGCCATCGTTGCGGGCCTGGGCAATCACCGGCGGTCGTACGTCTTTACAGTGCACATGCACCACGCGGCTGATATGTTTTTGCAGCGCAGCGTTAGGGTCTAGTGCGCCGCCGTAAAACGCGTGGCCGGTGTCAAACAGCAAGCCCACAGATTTGGCCTCGGTGACTTGCATCAGGTGGTCAATGTCGGCGGGGGATTCCACGTAGGCGCCCATGTGGTGGTGGTAGGCCAGCGTAATGCCGTAAGTTGCTTGCAGGTGATCTCCAAAGGCGTTGAGCCGCTGGCCATAGGCCACCCACAGCGCGTCATTGGCAAAGCGGGGGCGCTTGGCCAATGGCGTTTCGATATTGCCCTGAATCGTGCCTGCGCATTCTCCATACACCACCACCTTGACCCCGTTGTATTGCAGGCGGCTCATATGGGCTTTGCAACGCTCAATTTCTGCAGCGACTGACTCAGCATCGGTTTGTCCGGCAGATACTTCTGCCAAAAATCCGGAGTACCAGCCTGACACGCAGGCCAACCCGTACTCATCGAGTTTGGCCTTTAGGCCGGGGCCGTCTTTGGGAAACTTGTTACCCAACTCAAAACCTGCGTAGCCGATTTCTGTGCCTTCCGATAGGGCGGTCTCCAACGGGGTTTCGCCGCCCAGTGAGGGCAGGTCGTCATTCATCCAGCTGATGGGGTTAATTCCAATACGTACATTCCAGGTCATAACGTGTCCTTTGTCTTTAAAGAATTTGTGATTGCTTTGCAGCGGTGTAGCGGGCATGCGCCTCGTTCACTTCGATGCGCTCGGATACTTCGGGAATCGCCACCTCCCACCAGCACCCACCGTCGTCCGTGGTGCGGGTGTGGGTGGTGTCGATGACCAGCACCTGGGTTTTGGTAGCGGCGCGCGCGGTCACCATGGCGGCTTTCAGTTCGGCCACATCGGCTACATGCACCGCATCGGCGCCCATGCTGCGGGCGTGCATCGCAAAGTCAATCTGACTGGGGTTGCCGCCTTCAGGAATGCAATCGTCCAGCATGTTGTTAAAGCGCGGGCTGCCCGATGCCAGTTGCAGGCGCTGAATGCATCCATAGCCGCGGTTGTCCAGTACCACGATGATGAGCTTTTTGCCCAACATGACAGAAGTCGCAATTTCCGAATTCATCATCATGTAAGAGCCATCGCCCACCATGACGATGACTTCTTGGTCGGGCCGGGCCATCTTCACCCCCAGACCACCGGCAATCTCGTAGCCCATGCACGAGTAACCGTATTCCATGTGGTAATTGCCGGGCTTGCTGGCACGCCACAGCTTGTGCAGCTCGGCGGGCAGGGTGCCTGCGGCGCAGATGGCAACGTCATGGCTGCCGCTGTTCAGTGGTGCGGTGGCCGAGTCACGCACTGCGCCAATGACTTCAGCATCGTAGGGCAAGGTCGTGGTGGGTACTGCGGTGGTGAGTTCGGTCACGCGCTGAACCCAGCGCTGTGCCAGTTCGCGTGCATGGGTTGTCCATACTGCATCCGCTGACCAGCCTTGCAAGGCTGAATGCAGCTGCTCCAGGCCCACACGTGCGTCTGCCACCAGAGCCGTGCCGTGTTGCTTGCCCGCGTCAAAACTTTGCACGTTCAAACTGAGGATGCGTGCCTTGGCAAACAGGCTGTGCGATCCGGTGGTGAAGTCTTGCAGGCGTGTGCCCACGGCAAACACCAAGTCGGCGTTGGCGGCTGCCTCGTTGGCGGCGGGGGAGCCGGTCACCCCCACTGCGCCGAGGTTTAGCGGGTGGTCCCAAGCCAGGCTGCTCTTGCCCGCTTGCGACTCCACCACAGGAATGCCGTGTGCTTCCGCAAAGCTTCGCAGTGCGTCCCACGCCTGGCTGTACAACACACCGCCACCAGCCACGATCACCGGCTGCTTGGCCGCGCGCAACAATGCAGTGGCGCGGGCCAGCTCGCCCGCGTCGGGTGCGGGGCGGCGAATGCGAATCAGCGCGGGCTCCAGGAAGCTGTTGGGGCAATCGAACGCAAACGTCTGCACATCTTGCGGCAGCGCCAAACACACCGGGCCGCAATTTGCGGGGTCGGTCATCACCTGAATCGCCCGAGGAAGTGCGGTGAGAATTTGCTGGGGTGCGGTGATGCGGTCAAAGTAACGCGTCACGGGCCGGAAGGCATCGTTCACGCTCAAGTCGCCTTGCGAGAAATCTTCCAGCTGCTGCAGCACCGGGTCGGGCGCGCGCGAGGTGAAAGTGTCCCCGGGCAACAGCAGCACGGGCAAGCGGTTCACATGCGCCAGCGCTGCTGCGGTCAAGAGGTTGGTAGCACCCGGCCCGATGGAGGTGGTGACCGCCATCATGCGCTGGCGGAAATGGGCCTTGCTGTAGGCGATGGCCGCATGGGCCATGGCCTGCTCGTTGTGCGCACGGTAGGTTGGTAGCGCTGCGCGGCTGGCCCACAGAGCTTCGCCCAAGCCCGCCACATTGCCATGCCCGAAGATGGAAAACACGCCGCCGCAATACGGAACGATGCTGCCGTCGGCTTGTTCAATGCGCAGCGCTGCCAAGTGACGCACCAGCGCCTGGGTGGTGGTAAGTCGGGTGGTTTTCATACGACCTTCCTTGCTGGTGTTGCGCCATGGCGCTTTCTCCAAGCTTCCACCAGTGTGGCGAAATTCTCTGCCACTTCTGCAATGAATGCGGCATCGTCAATTTGCTTGGCCAGCCAGCGCTGCGAGGCACTTACCCATAAGCTGCGCCCGACCATAAAGCCTTTGACCAGCGGATTGGTAGCCTGCGCAAAACTGTCCGCCAGCACTTGCAGAGGCTGGTTCAGGCCCAGAATCACTGCGCCCCGGCAATACGGGTCACGCTCTTGCACCAGTGCATTCAGCGCAGTCCAGCCGTCGGCCTGCATGGGCGCTAGCTTCCACCACTCGGGTTTCACGCCGATGTTGTAGAAGCGCTTTACCGCGCGCAGCACGGCAGCGTCTTGGGTGCCTGTGGGGGTCATGCTGGGCGGGCAAATAATTTCTAGCAGCAGCTCATTGCCGCTTTGGCGCGTGGCTTCCCATAGTTCCAGCACGGTTTGTTCTTGCTCTAGTCGCAACGGGTAGGCGTCATCCGGGTGGTAGTGCACCAGGCATTTCACCACTTGCTCGGTAGGCCAATGGGTAAGCGCACTGCCAATGGAGCGGGTGCCGTCAAACCGCAGCGGGCGGGAGCCGGGCAGCTCCACCGGACGACCCACCCACCAGCCGCGCCCCGTGGCGCTGGCCAAGGCGTCAGCGCCATAGCTGCCGCCGTCAATTAGCACACCGGTTTGGCCTTTCAGGTGGTGACTTATTTCTACTTGTTCTGCGGCTTTAACCAACAGGCTTTTCAGGGCGGGTATGCGCGACTCGTCGGCACCCGCTTCGCGTGCCAGGTCAAAAAACTGGCTGCGGTGGTCAAACGCCATTACGCACAGCTCGCTCCATTGCGGGCGTGCGGCGGTGACCCTATGCAAGTGGGCCAATTGCTGGTCCGCATCTACCTTCGGGTTGCGGGTGCCGCTAAACCAGTGGGCCAGTTCCGCCGGAGTGGGCATGGCCGCGGAACACGCGTGGCGCGACACCACAATAGCGCCGCAGGCGTTGGCCACTTGGGTAGATTCGGCCCAGTCTTTGCCCTGCAGCAGGCTGGCCATCAGGCCGGACAAAAAGGCATCGCCTGCGCCCAGCACGTTGAGCACTTCTACGCGCTCGCCTTGGTAGGTGGTAGCGTCATCAATGTCATTAGGAATAGCGCCTTCAATCACGCAGCAGCCCAGTGCGCCGCGCTTGACTACCAGTGTGGCGCTGCTCACGGCCCGCACTGCACGCAGGCTGGCCACGATGTCGTTGGCTACACCACCGGCAATGAAGAACTCCTCTTCTGTGCCCACCAGCAAGTCAAATTCGGGCAGAAGTTCCTGCAGTTGTTGAGTGACTTGGGTATCGGCAACGTAGCGGTTCTCACCTGCGCCGCGGGCTGTTAGGCCCCACAAAACGGGGCGATAGTCAATATCTAGCACCCGCACCACACCGTGCGTTTTGGCATGGCGCAAAGCGGTTTGCGCGGCCTTGCGGGTGACGGGGGTGGACAGGTGGGTGCCAGTAATAGCCAGCGCCCGGCACTGCGCGATAAAGTTGCTGTCAATCAGCTCAGCATCCAGCGCCATGTCAGCACAGTTTTCGCGAACAAACAGCAGCGGGAAAGTGTCACGGTCCTTGATGCCCAGCAGCACCAGCCCGGTTAAACGTTCGGGGTCGATTTGCACCTGGCTGGTGTCGCAGCCCTCCTGTTCCAGGGTTTGCAGCAAGAAGCGCCCCATGTGCTCGTTGCCCACGCGCGAGACCATGGCACTTTTCAGCCCCAGCCGTGCCACACCGAAGGCCAGGTTGGCCGAGCTGCCGCCCAGGTATTTGGCGACGCTACGGGCGTCTTCCAGCTTGCTGCCGAACTGTTCGGCGTACAGGTCTACCGCCAAGCGGCCCAGGCAGGCCAAGTCGTATTTGCGGCCCTGTGGGAAGGCCAGCGCGGGGTTCAAAACACCACCGCCTTGCCGCTGTGGGCGCTCTCAGTGGCCGCGTCGGCAAGCACCTGTGCACGCACGCCGTCTTCTACCGTGGTCTTGAAAGCACCACCGGTTTGCAACTGGGTGAAGAAGTGCTCAATCTCCAGGCGGTAGGCGTTAGCGTAACGTTGCAAAAAGAAGGCCTCGGGGTTGTCGATATGGGTGGCGCTGCCGCTAGCCTGCGTGACTTCGGTGGGGCGGTGGTTGCCACATTGCAGCATGCCCAGTGAGCCGATCACCTCAAAGCGCTGGTCGTAACCGTAGGCGGCGCGGCGTGTGGTGTTGATCTGGCACAGGCGGCCTTTTTTGGTTTTGATGGTCACGGCGGTGCAGTCCATATCACCAGCTTGGCCGATGGCGGGGTCGGTCAAGCTGGAGCCGCTGGCACTGAGCCATGCAGCCTCGTCACCGTCACCGCACAAAATCCAGCGAAACACGTCAAAGTCGTGAATCAGCATGTCGCGGAAGATGCCGCCTGAGCTTTTGATGTAGTCCACTGGCGGCGCGCCAGGGTCGCGGCTGGTGATGACCAGCATTTCGGGGTTGCCGATGTCGCCCCGGTCCAAGCGGGCCTTGGCTTCGCTAAATGTGGGATCAAAGCGGCGCTGAAATCCAATCATGCAGGCCACATTGGCCTTGGCCACAGCGTCCGCACAGGCGCGGGCGCGCTCAGCAGAAAGGTCGACCGGCTTTTCACAAAAAATGTGCTTGCCCGACTGTGCCGCGCGCGTAATCAGGTCGCTGTGCGTGGTGGTAGGGCTGCCGATCACTACGGCATCGATGCTGGTGTCCGCAAAAATGCCCTCAATGCTGTCTACACGGGCGCCGTGCACTGCGGCCAGATCGGCGCAAGCGGCGGCCACCGGATCGCTGACGGCGACCAACTCAATACCGGGCATGGCCGACAGGTTGGCGGCGTGAATGCGGCCAATGCGACCGGCTCCGAACAGGGCTACTTTCTTCATAAGTTTCTTTCTTGCTAAGTTCAAACCGCGGGCTTTTAATTTGAGCTACTGCGGGTGGGTTGGTAATCAAGTTCAAGGCGATAAGCCAGAGCCAAAAACAGGCTCTGCGCCACCGCCATGGTGTTGGTGAGGGCACGAAAACCGAATACGCTGGTTTCCTGCACTTGCAGCGCGCTGGTAGACAAACGTGCCAGAGGGCTCAGGCTGCTGTCGATGATGGAGATGATGCGTGCGCCCTTGGCATGCGCTTGGCGCACAACGCTCACAGTTTCTTCGGCATAGGGTGCAAACGATATGGCAATCATTACATCGCCGGGCTGCAAGCCGCGCAGCTGGCCGTCCTGCATGCTGCCCATCGCCGTGATGTGCTGCACCCGTTTGTCAGTGTGTTGCAGGGCGTAGGCCAGGTAGGTAGACACGGGGTACGAGCGGCGCGAGGCCATGAGCCAAATGGTCTGCGCTCCGGCCAGCAAGTCCACCGCGTCTTCAAACGCCTGTGCTTTGAGGGACGACTGCAGCTCTTCCATGCCCGCAATGCTGCTTTCCACTAACGCATGCGCAATGTCGGCACTGCTCAGGTTGCGCGCGCCGGACTCCATGGCCTGGCGAATGCGCGCCTGGTAGCTGCGTGCCGGAGATATTTGCTGCGCCAATTGGTCGCGAAATACCCGCTGCAGCCCGGTGTAGCCGTCAAAGCCAAAGTGTTTGGCAAACCGCACTACTGCAGACGGCTGCACGCCGCAAGTGGTGGCCACGTCTTGCACCGACTGAATGCCCAAATGCGCGCGGTGCTGTTCCACATGGCTGGCAATCAGCTTGAGCTGTCGGCTTAAACGGTCAAAGTCCCGCGCAATTGCTTGCAGCAAAGCCTCTTCCGATGCGGGCGGGCTAACTGCCTGACTGACCGAGGGAGACGCAGTGACCATGATGACTTAGAAAAATTATGCTGAATAAATTATAAACAGAATAAATTTTCCAAATCAAGGTGTGGCTGTTGATTTGCCAGTGGCTTTCCTGGGCTCCCCGCGTTATCTGGTCAAAGTTGGCTGGGCGCCTGAGCGACCGCCGCCACCCGCGCCTTGCGCACAAATTCACCTATTTTTGAGCCGCTAGCGCCCGTTGCTATTGCTTCTGAAGCTATCAAATTTGTAGCAACTGACAAGATGGCGTGCAGGGCTTGGTTAAGTCGGGCGGCTTGCGGGTAGTGCGATTCGCTCAAACCCAGGCGGCCGCGTGCATCGCACTCGCAGGCCAGGGTGATGTGGGCAAAGCGTTGGGGTTTGCGGATGGCGTCGCAGCGCTCCAGCAAACGCACCACGGCGTCTGCGCCCAGCGCGGTGGATCGGTGGATGTTGCCGTGTTCGCGCGCCACCACTTGTGCCAATTCGGCGCATTCGGTGGGTACACGCAGGCGTTTGCAAAGGGCGGCCAGCAAGCGCACGCTGCGTTCTTCGTGGCCAATGTGGCGGGGTAGCACGTCGGCCGTCGTGGTGCCTTTGCCCAAGTCGTGGGTGAGGGCGGCAAAGCGCACGGCCAGCGGCGCTTGCAGCCGCGCGGCCATGTCTAGCACCAGCATCACATGCACGCCGGTGTCCACCTCGGGATGGTGCTCCACCGGCTGCGGCACGCCCCACAGGCGGTCCAGCTCTGGCAGCAGTTTGGCCAGCGCACCGCAGTCTCGCAGCACGGCAAACATGCGCGAGGGTTGCGTCTCCATCAGGCCCTTTGCCAGCTCTTGCCACACACGCTCGGCCACCAAATGGTCCACTTCCCCGGCCTGCACCATGCTTTGCATCAGCGCCAGGGTTTCGGGTGCTACCGTAAAGTCGGCAAAGCGGGCTGCAAAACGCGCCAGCCGCAGGATGCGCACTGGGTCTTCCACAAACGCGTGCGTGGTGTGGCGAAGCACCTTGGCGGTAATGTCGCGCTGGCCGCCATAGGGGTCGCATAGGTTTTTAGAGCAAAATGGGTCACTAGCGCCCGTCTGGTCTACATATGCTGCTATTGAATTGATAGTAAGGTCACGCCGCCCCAAGTCTTCTTCCAGCGTCACTTCGGGGGCGCAGTGCACTGCAAAGCCTCGGTAGCCGGGTGCGGTCTTACGTTCGGTGCGGGCCAGCGCGTATTCCTCTTTGGTCTGCGGGTGCAAAAACACCGGAAAGTCCTGCCCCACGGCCACATAGCCCGCGTCCAGCATCTGCTGCGGTGTGGCGCCCACCACCACCCAGTCGCGGTCCTTGACCGCTTGGCCCATCAAGGTATCGCGTACTGCACCGCCGACCAAGTAGGTTTGCATGGGTGAAACAGGGGGCATTTGGCAGTTCAGCGGCTTAGCGGCTCAGGCGGAAGGGCTCTTCAAAGTCGCGGAAGTCTTGCTCTTCCAACGCATCTTTGATCCACGCTGCCACGCCGGGCAGCGCGCACACCCGGTCGATGTAGGCGGCAATGTCTTGCGGCACGGGTAGGTGGTAGGTTTTGATGCGCATGCAAACGGGTGCAAAGTAGGCATCTGCCACGGTGAACTCGCCAAACAACATGGGCCCACTGTGCTCTTGCAGCAGCGCGGACCACATCTGTACCAGCCGGGCCACATCGGCACGCACAGCAGGTTTGTCGCGCCAAGCCAATGCGCCTACTTGCGGCAAGTCGGCCTCAATGTTCATAGGGCAGTTGCTGCGGATGCCGGTAAAACCGCTGTGCATTTCGGCGCAGATGCTGCGCGCGCGGGCACGTGCAGCACGGTCTTGCGGCCAGAGCCTTTTGTCAGGGAATTGTTCGGCCACATATTCGGCAATCGCCAGGGTGTCCCACACCGCCAATTCGCCGTCTTGCAGCACCGGCACTTTGGACACCGGGGTCACGCTGGCCAGCGCTGTGCGGAAGGTGGAACCCGCCTCGAACGAGTCAAAGCGCACCTTGACTTCTTCAAATGGAATGCCCGCCTGCTTGAGCAGCACCCACGGGCGCATAGACCAGGAGGAGTAGTTTTTGTTACCGATGACTAGTTTCAACATGGGGTGTCCTTGTGCTTTGGAGTCTTAATGGTAGAGCTGCGCGCGTGTTTTATTGATGACAAAAAAGCGATGGATTGATGCTCAGTGTTAATCCAACTTTACGCAAACTATAGCAAACCATTGCTGCATTGGCATAATATGCCAATCTGATCCCTAGGGAGCAAACCCATGCCCACTCGCAATATTGTCCTTACAGCGCACCAAAACCAGCTAATCGAGCAACTCGTCGGCTCCGGGCGGTATCAAAACGCCAGTGAAGTTTTGCGCGAGGGCTTGCGAATGGTGGAGCGCCAAGAAGCCGAAGATGCACTGCGCCTGCAAACGCTGCGCCAGGCCGTACAAGTCGGTATCGCTGACATGGAGGCTGGGCGTTTTCAAAGTTTTGAATCGCCTCAGGCGCTGAGCGCGCATTTTGAAGCGTTGGCTGCTGAAGTTCTGGGGGCATAGTGGCGCAGACAGTGTGGGTCGTTCGCAGTACTGTCGCTGCCAATGCAGACTTTTCGGCAATTCTCAAATGGACTCAAGAAAAGTTTGGTCTGGCTCAGGCCTCTGCGTATACACAAACGCTCATCGCAGCGATGTCGAACTTGTGTGCTGGCCCCGATGTCTTTGGAAGCAAGTTGCGCGTTGAATTGGGGGGCGATATTTACACCTTGCATGTCGCGCGGCAGGGGCGCGCGGGACGGCATTTTTTGGTGTTCCGGGCCAGCAATGCGAAAGGCCAACAAGTGATCGAAATTCTTCGCATCTTGCACGACAGCATGGATTTGAAGCGTCACCTTTCCTTGCATTGAGCGTTGTCGCCAAGTTCAATGACATATGCAGAGCGCGCTGGGTAAGCTGTCAGCCACGCGCCCCAGTCTGCAAGACAACGCTTAAGGCAAATCCGTACCCAGCTCCGTCACAGCCGCGTCCCGTGGCCCTACCAGCCCCAAGCGTGCTTTAAGCGATTGGGGCTGGCCGGTGATCAGCGCAGCGTAGTTGGTGGTGTTGGACAGCACTTTTTTCACGTAGTCACGGGTTTCGCTAAACGGTATGTTTTCGGCCCAAATGGCGGCCTCTAAGGTGGGTGCACCGGTTTGTCCGCGCCAAGCACGTGGTCGGCTTGGGCCGGCGTTGTAAGCGGCTGCGGCCATGGGCATGGAGCCGTTAAAGCTGTCGAGCACCAGTTTGAGATAGCCCGTGCCGATGGCAATGTTGGTGTCGCGGTCGGTGATCTGCTGGGGCTGAAAGTCCAGCATGCCAATTTTTTTAGCGGTCCATTTGGCCGTGGCAGGCATGACCTGCATCAGGCCGGAGGCACCTACGCCGGAGCGCGCATCCATGATGAAGCGGCTTTCCTGGCGAATCAGGCCGTACACATAGGCCGGGTCTAGCCCGATTTGCTTGGTGCGTGTCACAACCGCCGCCTTGAACGGCATGGGGTAGCGCTGTTCTTGGTCGATGGTGTTTTTGGTGCGTTCGCTGGTGTTGATGCACCGGTCCCACACCTCGGCGCGGCAGGCTGCGTCGGCAGCGGCAAGCAGACTGCGGTCGTCCATGCCGCCGCGCACATGCAGGTTGGTGGTGTAGTTCCACTCGCGCACACCCTCGGGCCGCAGGCCGATTTGAATGGCGTACAGCGCGCGCACCAGGCCGGGGTTTACTCGGGCTGTCTCTTTCTCTTCAGGGGTGAGTGGGGCGGGGCGCTCGGGGGTGGTGATGCGCTGGCCCAATTCTTCCAGTGCCAATTGCTCATAAAAACCGCGCACGCCAGCAATGCTTTCGAATTGGCGCAGCGCGCCGCTGCGGGCGGCATCGTTGCTGGCCAGGTTGATCTGCGCACGGGCTTTCCAATACACCCAGGTTGGGTCTTTACGCATTGACTCTGGCATGGCGGTAATGGCCTGGTCCACCTGCGCCCAGCGCCCGGTGCGCAGCGCAGCGCGTGCGGCCCAAGCCAGGTGGTCTTCGTGCATCTGCGCAAACTGGCCTTTGGCAAAGTAGGTGGGAGCGTCGTCTGAGAGGCGTTGCGCTGCACGCTTGCCAATGACGCCCCAAATCCAGCTACGCTCCTCAGACGTGAGCTGAGTTTTCCAGCGCAAGTGCTCCACTTCAACCGCGGCTTCTGCGGGGTCCAGGTAGGCTTGGCGAATGAGGGCCAGCGACACCAGTTCGCGCGTTTGTGGGCGCAACGCAGTGAGCTTGTCGTTGAGGTATTTGCCAGGGTTGAGGTAGATGCTGTTAACGGTTTTAACCCAGTTGTCGTTCAGAATTCCCACCGCTTGGGTGGCAACGCGCAGACGGTCGTTTTCCATCCCCAAGCGCGCGCGCAGCCAGGCCGGGTGTACTTGTGTAGAGCGGTCTTTGATCAGCTGCTCGGCAGCTGCGGCGCAGCCTTCGTCCGCATCTTTAAGAGATAGCCAGGTTTCAGTGACTGCGGCAGTCACGTCTGCGCCGCTGCTTAAATGGTCGGCCAACAGGGCGTAGCAGCGCACCGATTTGTCGTCGTTCATACGGTATTTGGGGTACTCGCGGTTAAACGCTTGCCAATCGCGGTTGCGACCCAGCATGAGCAGCCACTCGTTGCGCAGCTTGTCTTCTTGGTAGCTACCGCTGTAGCGGCCCAAGAAGTCTTGAATCTCAGTGCTGCCAGCCTCACCCATGCGTGCTGATAAATCCCAGTAGGCGGCCCAGGGCTCCAGCGTTGAGCCACTCGCTTGGGGAAGTAGGGCGGTGAGGCGCTTGCGGTCACGCACTTTGTAGGCTTGCGCCATGTCCAAAATGGTCTCCACGGTGCGGCTGTTGTCTCGCGCTTGCGCGTGTGCGGTAGAAAATGGGGTGGACACCAGCGCGCCCGCGAGGGCGAACAATGTCAGAATGGCTGAAAACTGCATGTGGGGATTATGGACAACTCAGAAGCATTGAAAGCAGCGCAAAAAAAAGCCTTGCGCAAAGAACTATTGGACCAGCGCCTGAGCTTGCCCGACCGCCTTCAACGTGCGGATTTGTTGCAGCGGGTGATGCGAATCTGGCTAGTAGGCAGGCCGGATACAGTTATTGGTGCCTATTGGCCCATTAAAGGCGAATTCGATCCGCTGCCAGCGCTTCACCGCTGGAAAGAAGACGGTGAACTGCTCGATCAACCTCAGTTGCGCCGTATCGGCCTTCCGGTGGTGAACAAAGAGCACAAAACCATGACGTTTCATGCTTGGTACCCCGGCTGCCCCATGGAGGAAGATGCTTATGGCATCCCTAAACCCAAAGACACTGAAGTAATAACCCCCACCTTATTGTTTGTGCCCTGTGTGGGCTACAGCGCCGGTGGCTATCGCTTGGGCTATGGGGGTGGGTTTTATGACCGTATGCTGGCATCTCTAGAACCCAAACCATTCACAGTGGGCTTGGGTTTCGGGGTCGGCTTTGTGCCAGACTTTGAGGCCGAGCCACACGATATGCCGCTAGATGCCATCCTGAACGACAACGGCGTAGTCTGGCCGGTTTAATTTTTATTCAAAAGATATCGCAATGAACGTACTCACAACATCCCACTCCAACGCTGCAAGCGCAGTCGAGGTCGTCATCATGGCCGCGGGCAAAGGCACCCGCATGAAAAGCAAGCTGCCCAAGGTGCTGCACCGCATTGCCGGGCGGGCATTGCTAAAACATGTGGTGGACACCGCAGCCCAGTTGGCGGCCCGCAAAGTGGTGGTTATTACTGGCCACGGTGCTACAGAAGTAGAAGCAGCTTGCGCAAGCTATACGGGCTCTGCAGCCGATTTTGCCTTGCAATGTGTGCGCCAGGAGCCACAGCTGGGCACCGGCCACGCTGTTCAACAGGCAGTGCCTGCGCTGGCTGACGATGCAGTGGTGGTGGTGCTGTCTGGCGATGTGCCTTTGACGCAGGCCGACACACTGTTTCACCTGATTGCAGCGTCTGGCGGCAAGGCTTTGGCACTGCTAACACTGGAGATGCCCAACCCGACTGGCTACGGACGCATTGTGCGTAACAGTGAAGGCACCGTGCAGGCCATCATGGAGCATAAAGATGCCAACGACGCGCAGCGCGCCATCACCGAGATTTACAGCGGCATCATGGCCGTGCCTGCAGCCCAGCTTAAGCAATGGCTGGCGCGCTTGGACAACAAAAACGCGCAGAGCGAGTTCTATCTGACCGATATTGTGAAATTTGCAGTGGCCGACGGCGTGCCTGTGGTGGGCCACAAAATCACCGATGCCGTGCAAGTGGCGGGCGTCAACAGCCCGGTGCAACTGGCCGAGCTGGAGCGTGCCTACCAATTGCAACAAGCCCACCGCCTGATGGAGGCCGGTGTACGTCTGGCCGACCCGGCGAGGTTGGATGTGCGTGGCGACCTGCTGTGCGCGCACGACGTGGGCATTGACGTGAACTGCGTGTTCATGGGCCAGGTGAGCTTGGGTGAGGGCGTGACGATTGGTGCGAACTGCGTGATTGCCAATGCGGTGATTGAGGCGGGTGCAGTCATTCATCCGTTCACCCATATTGACGGTGAAAAGCTGGGTGTCACAGTGGGTGCAGGAGCGTTAATAGGCCCATTTGCGCGACTGCGACCCGGTGCACGACTGGGCGCTGAGGTGCACATTGGCAATTTTGTGGAGGTCAAAAACTCCACCTTGGCCAATGGTGCAAAAGCCAACCACTTGGCCTACTTGGGAGACACCACCGTAGGTGAGCGCGTGAATTTTGGTGCGGGCAGCATTACTGCCAACTACGATGGGGCCAACAAACACCGCACCGTGATTGAGGCCGACGTGCATGTGGGCAGCAACTGCGTGCTGGTGGCCCCGGTCACCATTGGCACCGGCGGCACTATCGGCGGTGGCTCCACCATCACCAAGAATACTGAGCCTGGCACATTAAGCGTGGCGCGTGGCAAGCAGGTCAGCATTGCCAACTGGTCACGGCCCAAAAAGATCGTTAAGCCTTAAACAAGCGCGTTGTCCGTGACCGCCATCGCACAGGGGTTTGTGGATGGCGGGTGCAGTGTTCAATTGGCCTTTACAGCTGCTTAACGCTGGGCTTCAACTTCTACATCGACCCTGCGGTCAGGCTGTAGGCATGTTATGAGCGCAGGAGTGGTCTTATTACCTTTGCAGTCTTCAGGCTTGGTTACCGGGTTGGTTTCGCCACGGCCAATGGCAGACACTTTGGCTGCATCTAATCCACTGGTGGTTACCAAATATTGCTTAACTGCATCAGCGCGCCGCTGTGACAGCTTCTGGTTGTAGTCCGAACTACCCAAGCGGTCGGTGTTGCCCTCCACACGTACCTGGCTGTAGCTGCTGCCTTTGAGTTCTTGCGAGAAGGTGTCCAGTGCGGCGCGGCCATCAGGGCGTATACCGGATTGATCAAACCCAAATAAAGAGTCGGCTGAAAACTGCATGCGCTTGGGCAAGACAGGCGCTGGCGGCGGCATGGGCGCAACGGGAGCCAAGGCCACAGGGGCCGGTGCAGGCTCCATGGGCATTGGTGCAGGGGCAGGTGCTACATAAGCCGGCGACACAGTTGCGACTCTTTCCCGAGCCTGGCGGCCAAACGGAAACACCAAAGACATCGAGAAAACATTGACATCACCATGGTTGCCCACACCATCTTTGAGCCGGTAGCGCTCAGCTTCGCCGCGCAGCAACACATTGGGGGTAAATGCGTACTGCATGCCTACACCTACTTTTAGGTTGGTTTCTCGCTCGTTGGGGCTGGCGTTGATGCCGCCACCTACCGCTGTGCCGTTGAAGGCGTCACGGGTATTGGCATACTGAATTCCAAGTCGCCCAAGTAACGCGAATTTATCTGTCAATGGTGCGGTGCCTACCAAGTCGAGGTGAATGCCCTCGACTTCATATTTTCCGTTGAGGGTGCCACTTGGCGCATTGGCTGAGTAAGTGAACTTGCCAAGGTTGAAGTAGCCGCCTTCAATCGCGATGTTGCGATTAAGTTGATAGCCCCCAAACAAGCGGTAAGCCGTATCTTGCTGTTCATGGGCCATGGAGCTTGTGGCGTAAGCACCCAGCAGGCTGTTAGAAGTGGCTTGCTCATTCAATGCGGAATGCGACTGCCCCACAGACAGCCCACCGTAGTAGTAGCTGTCCTCTTGGGACCAAGCAGTTTGGGTCATCACTAAGCCGATGCCAGCAATGCTGAGTAGACGTAACGCGGGGTTGGTTTTCATAGGTGGGTCTTTCAAAGAATCTGACTGGGAAGGCTGAGGCAGGTTGTGCCACAACAGTCATCTTCGGCCTGAGCGCGCATTGGGTCTGTTCGAAAGCGCACGGTGTCGGTGCAGACTGCGATTTACGCTTATCGGCTAGAGGTCAAAATAGACACACCATGCAAGTTATTCGCAATGTCGACGCCCGCCCTCACCATCGCCTTTTTTTAGTCTGTGCTGTTTGGGTGGTACTGTTGTTCCCAAATACCGGCCGGGCTGTTGTGCCCACGGCGGCCCAATTGCAGTCTACTTATATCGCCATGGCGACTGAGTTGGCAGCCAGCCCTTTTAAGCGACCCTTGCTCATGCAGAGCCAGCAGGCCCAAGGCGGTTTGGTAGGCGATATTTATGCGGTGGTGGCTCACCCCATGCAGACCGTGCGCACTGAGCTGAGCGTGGCGGGGAACTGGTGCAACATCATGCTGCTGCACAGCAACACCAAGTACTGCCGCGCTCTGTTAGGTGACTTGCCACCACGTTTGGCTGTGTATATCGGCACCAAGGAGCCACAAGAGTTAGCGCGCAGCGCCCGCGCTGAATTCAGCTTTCAGGTGGTGTCTGCCACATCTGAGTATTTAGAGGTAGCACTGGCTGCACCCAGCGGCCCCATAGGCACCAGCAATTACCTGATTCGCCTGCAGGCCGTTCCGCTGGCGGGTGGCAAAACGTTTTTGCACTTTACCTATTCGTACACCGTCAACGCACTAGGCCGCATGGCCATGAGCGCTTATTTAATGACGGGTGGCTTGGGCAAAGTAGGGTTCACAGTGGTGGGCAGCCCAGCAGCAGACCCACCGCAATACATTGATGGTGTGCTGGCCCTACTAGAGCGCAACACCATGCGCTATTTTTTGGCAATAGACACTTTTTTGCAGTTTGCCAGCGAGCCCTCTGAAAACCAGTTGGACAAACGCTTGCGCACTTGGTTTGCCGCAGTAGAGCAGTACCCGCGCCAATTGCATGAAATGGATTTGCAAACTTACCTGGCCATGAAACAGGTCGAATATGCGCGCCAGCAAGTGGCGCCTTAGTGTCAATTAGCGAGGGATGGGTAGTTCAGCGCCAAACTTGCTGCGTTTGATACTGAAGAAGGCTTTTATATTGCGCACGTTAGCGTCACTGGTAAATAACCGTTGGGTTAGCGCTTGGTAAGCGGGCATGTCGTGCGTGTGTACCACCAAACAAAAATCAGGTCCTGGTGATACGCGGTAGCACTGTTGCACCCCAGAATCACTTGCGACCCGTTGTTCAAATGCGTCGAGCGACGTTGCATCTTGCCGGTCTAGAGTGATCTCCACGATAGCCGTCAGCCCATGGCCTAGTGTTGCAGCCATGCGTTCGGGGTTGAGCACAGCAATGCGCCGCTCTATCAGCCCCGCAACTTCCAGGCGCTTGACTCTGCGCAAGCAGGTGGGCGGTGAGGTGTGCACCAAGGCTGCCAAGGCCTGATTACTCAGAGATGCGTCTTTTTGCAAGTGATACAGAAGTGCTAGATCTGTAGCATCAGTGTTTAATAATTCCATAAAGTAATATTAAATGAAATTTATTGTCGTCAATAATATTTTTTGAAATTATTAGCCAATAGATTTTCATAAATGACGACTTATTTCGTCAGACCGTGTCTAACATTGCAATATCCATTTCAAGGAGTTTCTATGTGTGGCATCGTCGGCGCGGTTTCTACCCGCAATATCGTTCCCGTGTTGGTGCAAGGACTTGAACGTCTGGAATACCGTGGCTATGACTCGTGTGGGGTTGCGGTGTACGCGCAAGACGCACAGCCCGGTTTACGCAGGGCCCGCAGCACTTCACGCGTAGCCGAACTCAATGAACAGGTTGCCTCCGGTGCCGTGGTTGGCACCTTGGGGATTGCCCATACGCGTTGGGCAACCCATGGAGCGCCGGCAGTACACAACGCACATCCGCACTTCAGCCACGGCACTGGGCCAGACGCATCTGCTCGGCCTGGCCGGATTGCATTGGTGCACAACGGCATTATTGAAAACCATGACGACTTGCGAGCTGAGCTCCAGGCCATGGGTTATGTGTTTGACAGCCAAACAGATACCGAGGTGATTGCCCATTTGATCGACAGCTTGTTCGATGGCGATTTGTTTGAAGCGGTCAAAACTGCAATTGCCCGCCTGCACGGTGCCTATGCCATTGCAGTGTTCTGCAAAGATGAGCCGCACCGTCTGATAGGCGCACGTGCAGGCTCACCTTTGATTTTGGGTGTGGGTAAAGACGGACAAGAGCACTTTTTGGCGAGCGATGCCATGGCTTTGGCTGGTGTGACTGATCAAATCGTGTACCTCGAGGAGGGCGATTTGGTAGATGTGCAGTTGGGGAAATACTGGCTGTTTGACAAGGCACGCAAGGCAGTTACGCCTGCACAGCGCCCAGTTAAAACTGTGCTGGCCCACAGTGGAGCAGCTGAGTTAGGGCCCTATCGGCATTACATGCAGAAAGAAATTTTCGAGCAACCGCGTGCCATTGGTGACACCCTGGAAGGCGTGGAAGGCATCGTGCCTGAGCTATTTGATCAGCAAGGCAACCACGCGCCCGGGGCCAACGCCGCACGCGTGTTCAAGCAAATCGACAACGTGTTGATCTTGGCCTGCGGAACCAGCTATTACAGCGGTTGCGCTGCCAAATACTGGATTGAGAGCATTGCCAAAATTCCATGTAATGTAGAAGTGGCCAGTGAATACCGCTACCGTGATTCAGTGCCTAACCCCAATACATTGGTGGTCACCATTACCCAAAGTGGGGAAACCGCAGACACCCTGGCCGCGCTGCGCCACGCGCAATCTTTGGGTATGCAGCATACCCTGACGGTTTGCAACGTGGCCACTAGTGCCATGGTGCGCGAATGCAGCCTGGCCTATGTAACCCGTGCCGGGGTAGAAATTGGCGTGGCATCGACCAAGGCGTTTACCACGCAACTGGCGGGCTTGTTTTTGTTGACGCTGTGTCTAGCCCAAGCCAAAGACCGTTTGAGTG
Organism: Pseudomonadota bacterium; assembly: GCA_041165385.1. Classification (GTDB taxonomy): domain Bacteria; phylum Pseudomonadota; class Gammaproteobacteria; order Burkholderiales; family Burkholderiaceae_C; genus Allorhodoferax. The sequence goes on from JBEANP010000008.1 coordinate 20,444, forward strand.
ACGTAGACGAAGCCCGCCACCTGAAGGCCATGCGCCACCTGCCGGCTGCTTTGCAAGCAGTGCTGGCCTTAGAGCCACAAATCATTGCCTGGGCTGAAGACTTTGCCAAAAAAGAGAATGCACTATTTTTGGGACGTGGCCTGCACTACCCCATTGCACTGGAGGGTGCGCTCAAGCTCAAAGAAATCACCTATATCCATGCCGAAGCCTATGCCGCCGGTGAACTCAAGCATGGCCCATTGGCACTGGTAACCAGTGAAATGCCTGTCGTGGCAGTGGCACCTAACGACGCATTGCTGGAAAAGCTGAAAAGCAATTTGCACGAAGTGCGTGCCCGTGGTGGGGTGTTGTATGTGCTTGCTGATGGCGATAGCCGCATCGAAAGTGGCGAGGGCCTGAATGTGATCCACATGCCAGAAAACTACGGCGAACTTTCTCCGTTGCTGCACGTGGTGCCGCTGCAATTGCTGGCTTACCACACGGCATGCGCGCGCGGAACCGACGTAGATAAACCACGCAACCTGGCTAAGAGCGTCACTGTTGAGTAAGGCGGCCTGAAGTTGTACCGCGAAATCTTTGATAGCGCCAAAGAAGCATTTTTTGTCACCGACCTTGAAGGGAACCTGCTGGATGTGAATGCAGAAGCATGCCGGTTGACGAAATACAGCCGAGAGGAAATGCTTAAGCTGCGAAATGTTGATATCGTGGTGCAGACCGAACTAGAACGCATCGCACCTGAATTGGCTGCTGCTGACTCTGGAGTTTCCATTGAAAATCGTTGGCAACTCCTGTGTTCGGACGGATCCAGCGTGCCACTGGACCTGGTAGTCCAACGTCTTTCGGGGGATAAATACCTTGCAATGGGGCGCGATGCTACCGAGCGTGAAAGGTCAATGAAGGAGCTTGCAGTCGCCAGAGATTTTGCGCTGGAGGCCAACTTGGCAAAGACCCGTTTTCTAGCCGCTGCGAGCCATGACCTACGCCAGCCAATTCAGGCGATCGGCTTGTTTCATCACGCGTTGCAAAGAACCGGATTGACCGAGGAACAGCAGCTTCTTCACGATCTCCTTGGTAAGTCCGCTCGGAATTTGGGAGATTTGCTCAATT
>JBEANP010000009.1:0-21513 GCA_041165385.1 Pseudomonadota bacterium
TGGTGACTAATTTGCCAAGTGCTGCGCCAGAAACTCCAACGTACGCACCCGCGCCTGCGCGGCAGCAGCGGCATCAAACGCGCCGCGGTGGTCGCAGTTAAAGCCGTGCTTGGCGTTGTACACCGCCACTTGCACGCTGGGCTGGGCTGCTTCAAAGGCGCGCACACTGTCGATAGAAATGGAGTGGTCTTGGTCACCAAAGTGGGCCAGCACCGGGCACTGCGGCTGACGAGCCACCTCTAGTGGCGTGGTCATGCCACCACCGTAATACGGCACGGCGGCGCTGATGCCTAGCAAGGTGCAGGCCGCGCGCCAGGTCAACAAGCCGCCCCAGCAGTAACCCAGCACCGCCACTTTGCCGGCTTTGGCCGCCTCGTTGATGGCGGCTTGCACGTCTTGCAGCGCGCCGGGGGCGGGCAGCGCCTCCACAGCAGCTTTCAGCGTAGCACCTGCCGCCACGTCTTCGGGGGTGTAGCCCAGCTCCACACCCTGCTGCACGCGGTGAAAGGTGCTGGGCGCAATGGCCAGGTAGCCCTCAGCGGCGTAGCTGTCGGCCACTGCGCGGATATGGGCGTTCACGCCAAAAATTTCTTGCAACACCACCACGCCGCCTTTGGGCATGCCAACAGGCTGCGCCACATACGCGGGAAACGCAAAGCCGTCGGCGGCGGTGAGGTTGACAAAAGAACCCATGGCTAGATGCCTTCCAACACAAATGCCGTGCGGCGCGCCGACTTTTTGCTGATGGGCAATATCGCCTGGTACTCGGGCGAGTCATAAAAGCGGTTGGCCGCATCGGCATCAGGAAACTTCACCAGCACCATGCGGGTGGGGCTCCACAGGTCGGTTTCTTTGACCGTGGTGTTGCCCCCGCGTGCCAAATACTCGCCGCCAAAGCGCTCGGCCAGCGGCCTTGCGCGCACTTTGTATTCTTCGTACATCTCGGGGTTATCGAGCGCGGTGTCTACGACTAGATAGGCTGGCATGGTGGTTTCCTTGGGTAAAAAACGTGTGTGCCAATATGGCCGCACACAGTAACTTTAGTTGCGGGCGTGCGATAACTGAAAACTTTGCACACCGGGGAACTGGCCCAAATGGCTGCCCAAATCGCTAATGGGTGTCATGGCTTTGCGACTCAGCGCCACGGCGACAAAGTTCCAAGTGTGCACGCCCTGGTCCATGGCAATAGCAAGGGTGCCCCCGGCAACGTCATAGCCCAACGTGTGCGCCATGCTGCGCAGCTTGGCCTCAATGGGCACCACCCCGCTGGCAAACCGCAACGTGATTGCCACCGCTTGGCGCGAAGGCAGCCAGGCTTCCAACTTGGAGATCCAGATCATGCACATCGCGCTGAGCAGCGCCAGCGCCATGGCCGCCGGGTACAAGCCAATACCCACCAAAATACCAATCACCGAAGCCGCCCACAGCGACGCCGCAGTAGTCAGCCCGCTGATGCTGAAGCCCTCTTTCATGATCACGCCGGCGCACAAGAAACCGATGCCAGTCAGCACGCCCTGCATCACGCGCGACAAGTCGCCATTGGTAAACACCGCTGCCGCGTTGCCGCCATACCAAAAATGCGAATACCCGCCAATCACCGTTAGCGCGCACGACGCCATGCACACCAGCCCATAGGTGCGCATGCCCGCTGCGCGCCCGTGGTACGAGCGCTCGTAGCCAACCATCAGCCCCAGCGCGAGTGCTCCCAGCAGGTGCAGCAAAATGAAAAAATTGGCCCCCAACATGGGTGCCGACCAGTAAACCGAAAAACTGTCCGTGGAGATCATGGCGCAAAGATACCCCATTTGCCTTGGCGCTACCATGGAGCCATGAAACCTATTGTCTTGATTACTGGCGGCTCGCGGGGCATTGGCGCAGCCACCGCATTGGCCGCCGCCCGCGCGGGCTGGGCCGTGGCGGTGAACTACCACACCAACTCGCTGGCTGCTGACGAAGTGGTGCGCCAGATTCGCGCCATGGATGGCACCGCCATCACCGTGCACGGTGATGTGGCCATAGAGGCCGACGTACTGGCCATGTTTGCCAAAGTGGATGCCAAGCTGGGGCCGCTCACCGCCCTGGTCAACAGTGCTGGCGTGGTGGACGTGGCCAGCCGGGTGGACGCAATGAGCGCAGCGCGCCTCAAGCGCATGTTTGACACCAATGTGATTGGCAGCATGGTGTGCGCCCGCGAAGCCGTCCTGCGCATGAGCACACGCCACGGCGGGCAAGGCGGCACAATTGTGAACGTGTCCAGCGCGGCAGCGCGCGTGGGCAGCCCCGGCCAGTATGTGGACTACGCCGCCAGCAAAGGCGCTATAGACACCTTCACACTGGGCTTGGCCAAAGAGGTGGCGACCGAGGGCATTCGCGTCAACGCGGTGCGCCCCGGCATTATTGACACCGACATCCACGCCAGCGGCGGCCAGCCAGACCGCGCAAAGCAAGTCGCCCCGCAAGTACCCATGCAACGCGCAGGCACAGCTGATGAGGTGGCGCAAGCCATTCTGTGGCTGATGAGCCCGCAAGCCAGCTACACCACCGGCGCGCTGCTGGACGTATCGGGAGGACGCTAATCATGGACTTGAAGCCCCTTATCACCCTGCTGGCCATCGTCAACCCGCTGGCCATCGTGCCGTTTTTTATTCACTACACCCAAGGCTTTGACCGCGAGCAGCTTGGCAAGACGGTGCTGATTTCGTCATTCAGCGCATTTGTGGTGATTGCGGTGAGTGCACTAGCGGGCCTACAGATACTGGAGTTTTTTGGTATCTCGCTGGCCAGCTTTCAGGTGGGTGGCGGCATGCTGCTGTTGACCTCGGCATTGAACATGCTGAATGCCCAACCCGCAGAGGCCAAAACCAGCAGCCACGAGCTGGAAGACGGCGCAGAAAAAGCCGCCATGGGCGCCAGCATTGCCGTGGTGCCGCTGACCATTCCGCTGCTGACCGGCCCGGCCACCATGTCCACCGTGGTGATTTACGCCGACAAAGCCAAAACGCTGCTGCAACTGATGACTCTGGTGGGCTACGGCGTGGTCATCGCCCTGGCCACCGCCCTGTGTTTCTCACTGGCCCAACCCATTGCCCGCGTGCTGGGCAAAACCGGTATCAACGTGATGACCCGGCTCATGGGGCTGATCTTGGCAGCGCTGGCCGTGGAGGTGATGTCAGACGGGCTGACCAAGCTGTTTCCGGCACTGGCGGGGCACTAAGGGAGCGGGTAAGCGCCGCCCTCTGGTTAAGTAAATTGCACGCATTGATGCGAACCTGCTACTTACTTTGTGCCAGCCTGAGGCTTGCCAGAAAATCGGTGAGGAAATCATCTATGGGTTTGAAATCTGCAGCGCTAGGAGATTTGTCACGATACGCTGGACACGCATGGAGATCTTTCAAGGCATGGTATGCACATCGATTTCAAAGCAAACGACAGCCAGCTTCCTATCCTAGATTCATTGAGGAAAAAAATCTTGCCATTCAATGATTGGCAGTGCTCTTATCGCAGGTTTAGCGAACAAAAACCCTTGAATGCGTTCAACGCCTGCCGAATGCAGCCACTGCAACTCATCCATTGTTTCAACTCCTTCAGCGACCACCGTGATGCCCAATCTCTTACAAAACTCTACGACCGACCAAACAATGGCTTGGCGCGGACCATTGTTATGAATGCCGCTCACAATCCTGCGGTCGATTTTGAGCTTGTCAGGCTGGAAATCGGCGAGTAAAGACAAGCCCGCATAGCCTGCACCAAAATCATCAATCGCAAACCGAACTCCTGCTGCTCGCAAAGTGTCTACCGCCTTCATGAACAGCGGTACATCGACAATCAGTTCCTCTTCGGTCACCTCTAAAAGTATCTGGCTGGTTTTAAAGCCATAAAGCGCGATTTCATCAAGCAGCTTAGGCACTGCATCGGGCGAAAACGTCAGTGATTGCGGCAACAAGTTCATCGCTAAGGTGCAAGTAATTCCAAGCTTTGAAGCCGTTTGCAAAGCCCATGCTTTCGATTCAAGGTCAAATCGATGCAACGTGTCGCCCTGCATACTGTTCATTAATTGGAATGCGCTTTGTCCATTTCTACCTCGAATGAGGGCTTCATAGGCAGAGATTGTTTGTGTTTGGAGGTCTACCAATGGTTGAAACGCGAAACAAGCATGGTGGTGGTCAATATCGGCCAGATCCCTCGCATTTAGATCCGGAGTCTCTCTTGGGAGACTGACCAAAAACGGCGACCAGGTTCGTGTACCGTCATGCCAGAGTCCTTGGGTAAAAGCGTTCAAAATTTTTGGTATGCGCAGGTCTCCGTACGCCGTCATGAGCTCACCCATGGAGTTCAACTGATCAGGGTTGTTGCGTATATCAAACAGGCGCATTCCAAATGGTTTAAACCGCGCAAAACCAACTGGCTCTTTAAAAATGATGACGATATTTTTATGGCGGCGGTCTGCGGTAATTCGAGTCATCAGTGCGTCTAGCGCTGACTCGTTACCTTCAAGAACCTGCAAAAAATATTCGCCATCAAAACACATAATTCCCGAGACCGAATCATGCTTGTTGTTTTGTTCACAAGAAGACCGAAGTGACTCAAGGTCTTGTGACAATATTGGTGCCGTGGCCCGGCTGCGATAAATCAGTTGCGTAAGCATGCGGCTAGTCTATTGTTATTCACTGCCACATCAAGTGGAATGAATGATTAATGCTGGAGACTTTCCTTTTTTTGGGATTTGATGTTCCCCACGATACGATTGTCTGATTGCCTACCGTCTATTCGACCCGACGCCTCATTCGCCAAGGTAAATCAGTAGTGTCCGTTTATTTGATAACAAACGGACGACCAACTCCAACCCAGACTGCCCAAACAAACTGCCACTACTTCAGCGCATACGGGTTTTGCTGCACCCACGCGGCCAGCTCGGCAATGGCTCCATCAGCGGCTGCCGTTAGCGCCCGCACACCACCTGTGGCATCGGCCGTGCTGCTGGGGCGCTGCACCACAAAGCTGCGCTGGGCCAACAACCGGTCTGCACTACCGGCAGCGCTCTGGCTAAGGGTGGCGCGCAGGCGCACCAGGCCCACGCTGGCGCTCTCGGATTCAAACAGCTGGCTGAACTCTTCCAGCGCAATGCGCAGGGTGACGCTGCCCTGCCCTGCGGCCACGCCTTCGCCGGGACTGAGCACATGGCGCTGCTGGCCCAGGGTTTCACGCAGGCGCTGGCGCAGCAGTTGCGCGGGCGGCATGCTCCAGCGGGCTTGGGCATAGGGGCGTAGCTGCTGGGCGTCGGCATAGGTCAGGCGAAACAGCACGGCGGTGGTGTCCAGCGCAGGGGTGGTTTCTACGTCGGTAAGTAGCAATGCGGTGGGGCGCGCAGCCTGAGCAGTTGCTGCGCTGGCCAACTCGGCAGACACCATCGCACCCGGGCCAAAGTCGTACACGGCGGGGCGGGCAGGTGCTTGCATTACGCCGCAGCCTGCCAGAGTCAGCAACAGGGCTACGGCCGACAAATTTATACAAAATCTGGCTGTAGCGCCCGTGCAGTATGCGTAAGCAGCTATCTTTTTCATAGTAACTTTCAGATCGTTTCAGTTCGATTATTTCTGGCTACCGGCGCACTGGTGCCACAAAGCCGGGCTCGCCCGGGCCTGCAGTGGCGGCACCACGACCCAACAGCAACGACTGGGGCGACTCGCCCACCGCCTCGGCCACGCGGCCTACTTGGCGGGCAGAGCGGCCAGCGTCTTCCACCGTGCGGTTCAGGCGCGGCACCAGCGTGCTGTTGAGCGCTTGGCCGGTGGCGGCCAGTGTGGCGGTGCTTTGGGCAATCTGGTCCAAAGTGCCGCCGGGCTCGGTCACGCGCCCGGCCAGGCGGCCAAAGTCGGTGGCGGTGCCCCGAATAGCGTCGGCCCCAGCGCCTAAGCGCTCCGTGGTCGTCTGCAGGCTTTTCAGGGTGGCTTCGGCCTGCGTTACGGTGCGCTGCAGGGCCGTAGCGTCGCTAGAGGGCTTGGCGCTCACCAATTGGTCCACGCTGCGGGTGAGCTGGGCGATGTTGGCGGCTGCCAGGCTCAGGTTATTGACCGCTGCCAGCAAGGTTTTCTGATTTTGCTCGTCCAGCAGGGTGTTGACCTTGCGGCCCGCTTGTTCCACCTGGCTGAGTATTTGTCCGCCCTGCTCGGCAAAGCGTCCAAACATGCCAGTGCGCATAGGAATGCGGGCAAACTGGGCTTTGCTGGTTTCCAGTGCGGGGCTGTTGTCGGTGGGGTCGTCCAGCTGAATAAACGCCAGGCCGGTCACGCCCTGAAACCCCAGCGCGGCAAAGGTGGTGGTGGTCACCGGCACTTTGTCGTTCACGTTAATGCGCACCAGCACATTGCCACGGGTTTTGGGGTCTAGTTCGATGGCCATTACGCGGCCCACCACCACGCCTTTGTAGCGCACACCGGCTTGGGGCTGCAGGCCGGTTACGCCGTCGCGGCTGGATATTTCGTACACGCGCTGCTCGCTGTGGTCGCGGGTCAGCCACACGGCCATGGCCACCAGCAAGGCGGCCACCAGCAGCACAAACGCGCCAGCGGCATAGGCATGGGATTTGTTTTCCATAAGTTGTCTTTCTAATCGGCTAGCGGGTTGGCCTGCAGCAGCGCCATGGCGCGCTGACCACGCCCACCCTGAAAAAATTCGTGCACAAACGGGTGCGCAAACTGCACCACCTCACGCGGGTGCGCATCCACAATCACATGCTTGTCTGCCACCACGGCAACCCGGGTGCTGAGCTCGAACAGCGTATCCAGGTCATGCGTCACCATCACGATGGTGAGGTCTAGCTCTTGGTGCAGTGAGCGCAGCAGGGCACAAAAGTCGTCAGCACTGTCGGGGTCTAGGCCTGCAGTGGGCTCATCTAGCAGCAAGAGCGGCGGGTCCATGGCCAAGGCGCGTGCCAGGGCCACGCGCTTGACCATACCGCCCGACAAATCGGCTGGCATTTTGTGCGCGTGCGATGGGTCCAGCCCCACCATTTGCAGCTTGACCATGGCCACGTCGCGCACCAGTGCGGGTGGCAGGGTGTGCAGCTCGCGCAGCACAAAGGCAATATTTTCTAGAACCGTAAACGCGCTGAAAAGTGCGCCGTGCTGAAACAACATGCCCACGCGGCTGGCAGCGCCAATGCGCCCCAATTCGGAAGCGGGTTTACCCAGCACCGTCACCGTGCCACGCGCGGGTGTTTCCAGCCCCAATATCTGGCGTAGCAGCACCGTCTTGCCACTGCCAGAGCCACCCACAATCGACAAAAACTCGCCCCGCGCGATGTTCAAACTCAAGTCTTGGTGAATCACCGCTTTCACACCCCGGGTGCGAAACGTAGACCACAGGTGGCTGATCTCGACCGCGTTCACAGGCCCACCCCTTTGAAGGCGATGGCAAATATGGCGTCCACCATCAACACGGTAGTAATGGCCGCGACCACCGAAGCCGTGGTGCCTTCGCCCAGGCTCTCCGTATTAGGCTTTACGCGCAGGCCAAAGTGGCAACCAATCAGCGCAATGGCCAGTCCAAACACGGTGGACTTGCCCATGGCCAACCAAAGATTTTCCAACTTCACAGCTTTGGGCAAAGCCTCTAAAAAGTACGCGGGCGTAATGCCCATCACCACATCTACCGCCAGCATGCCGCCCAACAGCGCGGCAGCCGTAGTCCAGGCGGCCAGCAGTGGCATGGCAATCGACATGGCAATGGCGCGCGGCATCACCAGCCTAAAGCCTTGAGAAATGCCCATCACACGCATGGCGTCCAGCTCTTCAGTCACCCGCATCACGCCAATCTGCGCAGTAATGGCGGAACCCGAGCGGCCCGCAATCAAAATGGCCGCCAACACCGGGCCCAATTCGCGAATGAGCGCCATGCCCAAGATGTTGATGATGAAGGTGTTGGCCCCCAAGGTGCGCAGCTGCTGCGACATGAGGTACGCCAGCACCACGCCAATTAAAAACCCCACCAGCGCTGTGATGGGCAAGGCAGTGGCCCCAATGCGCACCAGGTGGCCCGATATATCGCGCCACGGGCCGCGCAAGGGGTGGCGCACCAGCTGCCAGACATCCAATGCAAGCTGCCCAACCAAAGCCAAAGCGTCTTGCAAATGACCACCCACCGAAAACAAGTTGGCACCGAGTTGTAGAAATAACTGGCGCACCGTGGTGGGTTTTGCCGCAACCGCAGGGACCGAAAAACGCGCCACCCGTTTCAAAGTGGTCCGCTGGTTTTCCAGCACCATCAAATGTTCGGGCCAGGTGCGGCCCCACGCGTTCCACAGCACTTGTGCGCCGGTGTGGTCCAGGCGCTGAATCTGGCGCAGGTCCCACCGCAGCGTGGTCGATGGGGTGGCATACGCAAGCGCAACTTGTGCATCGGCCCACTGGGTCGCAACGGACCAATGCGCCGCCGTCCAACGGCCCCGCAGCACGGCACACACGCCGTCTGGCGTGTTTTCAAGGGCAATGCGGGACTGGGAATCCACCACGGTGCAAATATCTCCAACGTTTGTTTGCAACGGATGGTACCCGCTGCCCATGGGATAACGCAAAATACCGCCCAGGAGACAGCATGGACAACACTACAACAATCAACACCACGACATACGCCTCTACCGCAGAACTCACCGCAGAGCAACGTGGTGCGGTGCTGTGGCTCACCATTACCCGCGAAGAGCGGCGCAACGCCATGAGCCACGGCGTGCTCTCAAGCATGGCGCAGGCCATCACCACCGCGCAAACCGACCGCAGTGTGCGCGCCATTGTGGTGACCGGCGCGGGCACCAAGGCCTTTTGCGCTGGGGCTGACTTGCAAAGCGCCAAGGCCTTCACTACCGATTACTCCGAGCCACACGGCCACTTGGCGCAGCTGCTGCGCGTGGCCCACGCCAGCACCATACCGCTGATTGCGCGCGTGAACGGCGCTTGCATGGCAGGCGGCATGGGTCTGATGAGCATGTGCGACATGGCCGTGGCCGCCAGCCACGCTGTGTTTGGTTTGCCAGAGGTAAAAGTAGGCGTGTTCCCCGCACAGGTGCTGAGTGTGCTGCAACACATGATTCCCCGGCGCAAGCTGGTGGAGATGTGCATTACCGGTGAACCTATTACCAGCGCCCAAGCGCTGGAATACAACTTGGTGAACTACGTGAGTGATGAGGGTAGCGATGTAGATGCCAAGCTGCAATGGCTGCTAGAGCGCTTGCTGGATAAGTCGCCCGCCGCGATTCGCCGTGGCATGTACACATTGAAGAAAGCGGAAGCCATGCCGTTTGAAGAAGCCATGGCGTTTACTGAGAGCCAGATTGCACTGCTTACGCTGACCGAAGACGCCAAAGAGGGGCAAAAAGCGTTTCAAGAAAAACGCAAACCCGTCTGGGCAGGGCACTGACCCATGGAAACCATAGCCGCAGTGCTTTTTGGTGTGGCGTTACTGCACACCTTTGGCACTTCCGTTTTTGAGCGCTTGGCCCACCGCCACCCACAGCATGCGGGGTTTTTCCATCTAATGGGCGAAGTAGAAGTGGTGTTTGGCTTTTGGGCCTTTGTGCTGATTGCCACCATGGCGCTGATTGCGGGAGGCGAAAGCGCCATTGCCTATGCCGAATCACGCCAGTTCACCGAGCCGCTGTTTGTGTTTGTAGTGATGGTGGTGGCAGCGTCCAGACCGGTGCTGGAGGCTGTTGGCAGTGCCATGCAATGGCTCGCCCGCATGCTGCCGCTCGGCCAGTCGGTAACGCTGGTGTGGCTGGGGTTGGCGTTGGTGCCGCTGCTGGGCTCTTTAATTACTGAGCCCGCTGCCATGACGCTTGCCGCGCTGATGTTGGCCCCCAGACTGTTCACGCGCGACATGCCCGAACGACTCAAGTACGCCGCGCTGGGGGTGTTGTTTGTGAATGTATCCATCGGCGGCACGCTAACTTCATATGCCGCACCCCCAGTGCTGATGGTGGCTGACACCTGGAATTGGACATCCTCTTTCATGGCCAGCACGTTTGGCTGGAAGGCTGCGTTGGCGGTCTTGGTCAACGCCACGGGCATGGTGTTTTTTTTGCGTCAGCATGTGGCAACCGACGTCGCTACAGAGCCATCGGCTGTAGCACCAGTGGCTGTGCCTTGGGTTGTGATCGCGGTGCACCTGGCATTTTTGGCAGGCGTGGTGACCTTGGCGCACCACCCTGTGTTGTTCTTGGGGTTGTTCTTGTTTTTTCTGGGCTATACGCAGGCCTATGCAAGGTTTCAAAATCCACTGATTTTGAAAGAGGGGCTGCTGGTTGGCTTCTTTTTGGCCGGACTGGTGGTGCTGGGCGGTATGCAGCAGTGGTGGCTGCAACCCATCGTTTCAAGCTTGGCACCGACGGCGCTTTTCTTCGGTGCCATAGGCCTTACCGCCATTACCGACAACGCCGCGCTCACCTATTTGGGTTCGCTTATTGAAGGCATCTCAGACCCCGCCAAATACATGCTTATGGCGGGGGCAGTCACGGGTGGCGGGCTCACCGTCATTGCCAACGCCCCTAACCCCGCTGGCGTTGCGCTATTGCGCCACGGGTTTAATGACCATTCCATCGGTGCTGGCAACTTGTTGCTCGGTGCTCTTCTTCCAACCGCTGTGGCCGCTGCCGCATTTTTACTCTTATGAACGAAACTACTTTTGACTACATCATCATTGGCGCGGGCACTGCGGGCTGCTTGCTGGCCAACCGCCTAAGCGCCAATGCCTCCAAGCGTGTGCTGCTGATAGAGGCGGGGCGCAAAGACGATTACCACTGGATTCACATCCCCGTGGGCTACTTGCATTGCATTGGCAACCCCCGCACCGACTGGCTTTACAACACCGAGCCCGAGGCGGGACTCAACGGACGCAGCCTGCGCTACCCACGCGGCAAAACGCTGGGCGGCAGCAGCAGCATCAACGGCATGATTTATATGCGGGGCCAAGCACGCGACTACGACCAATGGGCCCAACTGGTGGGCGATGCCAATTGGACGTGGGACAACAGCCTGCCCTACTTCAAAATGCATGAAGACCACTACAAAGGGGCCAACGCCCTACACGGTGCGCGCGGCACAGCGCCATTGCTGATGCAAGATGCCAGCACCGACTACCGCAAGGTGCTGCGCCACCACAACGCTGGTGGCGAATGGCGTGTTGAAAAACAGCGCCTTCGATGGGACGTGCTGGACGCGTTTGCTCAAGCTGCTACGCAAGCGGGCATTCCCGCCACCGACGACTTCAACCGCGGCACCAACGAAGGCGTAGGCTACTTTGAAGTGAATCAAAAACTAGGTTGGCGCTGGAACACTGCCAAGGCATTTTTGCGCCCCATGTGCTACGCGCGCCCCAACTTCGAACTATGGAACAGCGCGCAAGTGGCCAAACTGGTGGTGGAGCCCACGCCGGATAGCGCCGATGCAGCATTGCGATGCACAGGCGTACAGGTGTGGGATGGCAGAGAAATGGTCACCGCCACTGCCACAGCAGAAGTGCTGCTGTGCGCAGGCGCTATTGGCTCGCCACAAATTTTGCAGTTGTCTGGCTTAGGGCCAGAACAGTTGCTCAACGCACGCGGCGTGTCGGTTGTGAAAGACATACCCGGCGTGGGCGGTAATTTGCAAGACCATCTGCAAATTCGTGCAATCTTCAAAGTCAAAAACACCACGACTCTCAATACGCAGGCCAACAGCCTCTGGGGCAAAGCCAAAATTGGCCTGGAATACGCCTTCAAGCGCACCGGCCCCATGAGCATGGCCCCCAGTCAGTTGGGCGCCTTTACCCGCAGTGATGCCAGCCAGCCGCACCCCAATCTGGAATACCACGTACAGCCGCTCAGCCTGGATGCTTTTGGCGAGCCCCTGCACAGTTTTAACGCGATCACCGCCAGCGTGTGCAACCTCAACCCCACAAGCCGGGGCACAGTGCAAATTAAGTCAGCCGATTTCAATGACGCGCCGGCCATTGCGCCCAACTACCTCAGCACCGAGGCAGACCGAAAAATTGCCGCAGACTCACTGCGGGTGACCCGCAACATCGTGGCGCAACCCGCGATGCAGCGGTACCAGCCCGAAGAATACAAGCCGGGCACAGAGTTCCAAAGCGATGCCGATCTGGCCCAACTGGCAGGCGCGATTGCCACCACCATCTTCCATCCCGTAGGCACCACCAAAATGGGCCGTGTAGATGGGCCGGACAGCGACCCTATGGCTGTGGTGGACAGCCGCCTCAAAGTGCGTGGTGTGGCGGGGCTGCGCGTGGTTGACGCGGGCATCATGCCACTCATCACCAGCGGCAATACCAACTCCCCCACGCTGATGATTGCGGAGAAGGCAGCCCAGTGGATTGCCGAAGATGCAGCAGCATTCAAAGGGTAAATCCCGATATACGAACAATGTCGCACGGGTTACATTGTCGGCACTTCAGCCAAAGCAACTGCGAGGCAACTGACGGCACCAGCCGGGTGAGAGAAGACGCCGAGGAGATTTCGTGCGATTGATTAACAAAAATACATAACACTGCACATTACGATGCGGTTTTAAAAAGCACTGCTAACCCCAGTGCTTTTTTTATGGGCGGCACTGCTAAAGTCAAAGCATGCTGCTTCGCTTTTCCCGCGCCTTCCCTGTCTTTTTTGTCTTGTTGTGGTCCACTGGATTCATCGGCGCGCGAATGGGTTTGCCGCATGCTCCTCCTTTGTATTTTTTGCTGCTGCGCTATGTTCTTGTGATCGCCTGCATGGTGGCCGTGGCAGGGGTAACACGCGCGCCATGGCCACAAACACCACAAGCGTGGTTTCACATTGGTGTGGCCGGGTTGCTGTTGCACGGCATTTACTTGGGCGGCGTGTTTATTGCCATCTCCAAGGGCCTGCCTGCCGGGGTCACCAGTTTGGTTGTGGGGCTGCAACCCTTGCTCACCGCGGCAGGCGCGGGTTGGTTACTAGGAGAGGTGGTGCTCAAGCGGCAATGGTTAGGCTTGTTGCTGGGTCTGATGGGCGTTGGCCTGGTGGTGATGAACAAGGTGGGCTCGGGGTTTGCGTTGCAAGCATTGGTACCAGCGGTGGTGGCGCTGCTGGGCATTACCGCAGGCACGTTGTACCAAAAGCGCTTTTGCCCCCGCTTTGATTGGCGCACCGGCGCAGTGGCCCAGTTTTTGCCGACTGCCTTGCTGACGTGGTTGGTCGCAAGCTTTACCGAAACCTATAACGTGCAATGGACGGGTGAATTTGTGTTTGCCCTGGGCTGGCTGGTGCTGGTGCTCTCGCTGGGTGCGGTCAGTTTGCTCAATTGGCTTATCCGCAATAGTGGTGCTGTCAACATTGCCAGCCTGTTTTACTTGGTGCCGCCGTGCACGGCTGTGGTGGCCTGGCTGCTCTTTGGTGAAACTTTCTCAAGCACTGCACTCATTGGCATGGCCATGGCGGTGTGGGGCGTGTACTTGGCGCGGAAGTAGTCACATGGAAATGCTTGTTGTATCGCTGGCCTCACTATTGGCTGGTTTTGTAGATTCCATCGTTGGCGGTGGTGGGCTGATACTGATCCCAGCCCTGTTCACCGTGTTTCCTACGGCGCACCCCGCCACCCTGTTTGGCACCAACAAGGGCGCGTCTATTTGGGGCACGGGCATGGCCACGCTGCAATACAGCCGCAGGGTGACTATGCCGTGGCACGCGCTGGGGCCTGCAGCGGTGGCCGGGTTCGTAGCGTCACTTTGTGGTGCCTGGCTCGTGACCTTGGTGTCGCCAGAGTTTTTGCGCAAAGTGTTGCCCGCAGTGTTGCTGATGGTGCTGATTTACACCTTGGCTAAAAAGGAATTGGGGCGCCACCACACACCCCAATTTTCGGGCGGCAAAGAAATTGCTATCGCCTGTGGGATTGGTACCGTGGTCGGGTTTTATGACGGATTTTTTGGGCCCGGCACTGGCAGCTTTTTTGTTTTCTTTTTCGTGCGTTTACTAGGTTACGACTTCTTGCACGCATCTGCCAGCGCCAAGTTGCTCAACACCGCCACCAATTTTTCAGCCCTCATCTTGTTTGCGCTCAAAGGCCATGTGTGGTGGCACTTTGCGGTGGTCATGGCCGTGGCGAATGTGGTGGGGAGTTTGGCTGGCACGCATTTAGCACTCAAACACGGTACGAGGTTTGTGCGCGCCGTATTCATTTGCGTAGTTACTGCGTTGATTTTCAAAACCGGCTACGACGCCTTTATCAAGCCCATGGGCTTGTAAAGCCTGCCAGCAGGGTTATTGCGCCCGGGTGCCTGTAGGTGGCCAAGGCACATCTCCCGCAACTCTGGGTTTGCCGATGGGTGCCGTGGCCTGCCCTTTGCTCACGGCCAACAAGTCTTCGTCGTTCGGATATTGGCCCACTAGTACGTAATCAAAAACACGCCGCGCAATCGGCGCTGCAGATGTCGAACCAAAGCCAGCATTTTCGACAATCACCGCCAACGCAATTTTGGGATCATCAGCCGGGGCAAAGGCGATATAGAGCGAGTGGTCGCGCTGGTGCTCATCCATTTTGGAGGCGTTGTACTTTTCTTTCTGCCCCATGGACACAGCCTGGGCAGTGCCCGTTTTTCCACCACTGGTATACCCTGCGCCCGCAAACACTTTGGTCGATGTGCCCTCTTGGGTCACACCCACCATGGCGCGGCGAATAATATCTACGTTCTCTTGCTTAAAGTTCAGGTTCTCCGCTTCCGCTGGCGGCAATGCAACTCGCACTCTGCTGGAAGCATCCTGGGTCGCAATGACCAACTGGGGTTTGTGCTTGACACCGTTGTTGGCAAGTATCGACGTAGCCTGCGCCAACTGCAGCATAGTGAAGCTGTTGTAGCCCTGTCCAATGCCCAAAGAAATGGTTTCACCGGCATACCATTTTTGCTGCTCGGGTCGCTTGTAGTATTTTCGCTTCCAGGCTTGACTGGGCAGAACACCACGTACTTCACCATAGATATCAATACCCGTTATTTGTCCAAAGCCCAGAGGTTTCATGAAGTCGTGCATAGCATCCACTCCCATCTCGTTAGCCAATGAATAGAAGTAGGGGTTGCTGGACTCCACAATGGCGCGGCGCATGTCCATAATGCCGCCGCGTTCGTTCTCAGGGCTTCCAAAACGGTGCCCGCCGAACATATAAAAACCAGGGTCATTAATCAACGTCGTGGCAGAGCGTGTGCCGGTTTGCAGCGCAGCCATTGCCATAAAAGGTTTGTAGGTAGAGCCTGGTGGATAAGTTCCGCGCAGGGCGCGGTTGAGTAAGGGCTTGTCAATAGACTCGTTCAGCATTTGCCAGTTTTCTTGGTCAATTCCCTCTACAAACAGGTTGGAGTCAAAAGTCGGCTTGCTGACAAAACTGAGCACCTCGCCGGTCTTGGGGTCTAAGGCTACCAACGCACCACGACGATCACCAAACATGTCTTCAATCAGTTTTTGCAGTTTGATGTCGATTGACAAAACCACAACGTTGCCCGGCGTCGACGGCGTGCTTGCCAGTTTTCGCACGGCCCGCCCGCCTGCAGACGTTTCTACCCGCTCCACGCCGGTGATGCCGTGCAACTGCGCCTCAAAACTTTGCTCCACCCCCAGCTTGCCGATGTACTCGGTGCCACGGTAATTCGCCTGGTCGTCACTATCGTCAATTCTTTCTTTTTCAGCCCGATTAATGCGCCCGATGTAGCCAATAACGTGGCTCGCCAATTCGCCGTAGGGGTAGCTGCGAAAAAGTCGCGCATTGATTTCCACCCCGGGAAAGCGAAAGCGCTGTGCCGAAAACTGCGCCACCTCGGTATCGGTAAGGCGGGTACGAATAGGTACTGATTCAAAACTCTTAGATTCGTCCATGAGTTTTTTGAATCGACGCTTGTCACGTGCGGTGATATCAATGAAGCGGGAAAGCTCTTCAATCGTTTGCTCAACGTCACCACTTTTGGAGGGCGTAATCTCTAATGTGTAGGCTGAGTAATTGCTGGCAAGCACAATACCATTGCGGTCCAATATCAGCCCCCGATTGGGCACGATGGGAACAATGGACGTGCGGTTGCTCTCGGCCTGGGCACGCAAGTCATCGTGACGCCAGACCTGCAAATAGACCAGCCGCATAGCCAACAACAAAAAGCAAAGCAACACCACCAAGCTGACCACAAATACCCGGGTACGAAACCGGGACAGGTCCATCTCAACGTTACGCAGCTCAGTCATAGTGTGCGTGTGCTACAAAGGTCGGTTGGCATCGGGATCGGGAGCCCGACGCTGCGGCGCCAGCAATATGACGCTTGCAACTGGCCAAAGTACGGCCTCAAAAAATGGGGCAAGCACAATCCACCATCCTGGGAAAATTCCTCCGCCAATCAGGCGAACGATCAAATCAACCGCATGAGATGCAAAAAAAAGTGGCAACACTTGTGCCGCTTGCGATGGCACAGAAAACCACAACAACCGCCGGTGTATCGTGATCGCAAAAAAGCTCAGTACGGTGTAGGCCAAAGCATGCTGCCCGAGCAAACCGCCTTGGTGAACATCCATCAGTAAACCAAAAACAAAGGCGGCAACAATCCCAACGCGCAATGGCTGGTGTACGCTCCAAAATACCAACACGACCGCTAACACATCAGGTGCCCAAGCAACACGTCCCCAAAGCCCCATGTTTTGAACCATGTTGAGCAGCAACGCGGCCATTAAACTGCCCCAAATGAACAACGGACTTGCTGGCAGCAGCAATTGCTGACCGGGACGCATGATCATGCTGGACTACCAGATAGAGGGATCTTGCTCATTTGCGTGTCCTACGTTTAGCCAGTACTGGCGCGGGGTCAGCTGCGGGTCGCTGGGCCATCTGGGAGGTCAACGGTTCCAACACCAAAACATGGCTTGCCCCCGCCACCAAGCCTAGCGGAATACAGTAGATGCGCGCAAAAATTGCATCCACCTTTCGGTCTACTTTGCCAACGCGGGCCACCGGCAATCCCGGTGGATACACACCATCTACGCCGCTGGTGGTAAGCAAGTCACCCACCGTAACGTCCGCATTCGCAGCCATAAATCGCAACTCCATCGCGTCGGCATGTGTCGAGTTATCCCCGTATGCCACGCCACGCGCACCAGTGCGGGTGTTGAGCACTGGAATCGCATGGTCGCGGTCTGTCAGCAGGGTCACTTCGCTCACCGTGGGGTAGACGCGTGTCACTTGCCCAATAACGCCCGACTCGTCGAGCACCGGAGAACCCAACGCGATCTTTTCGGTCAGCCCTTTGTCGATCACCACTTTGCGTGTGTAGGGGTCTGCAGCGTCATACAAGACTTGGGCTGCGATGCCCGTACTTTGCAAGCGCTCTTGCAAGCCCAACAGATTGCGTAGACGGGTGTTTTCCAAGGCGAGTTGCTCCACCTGGTTGGCGCGCTGGGACTGCAAGCCCAGCTTTTTGAAGGCGTCGTCTTTTGCCAATTGAGCGGAACGTAAAGATGAAAAATACGCACCCCCGCTCTCCAGTAGCAACACGGGCTGCAAGGCGATCCACTGCACGGGATAGAGCACGGCAGCCAGCGCCACACGCATGGGCTGCATGACTTTAAAGCGTGCATCGGCGACCATTAGGAACACGGCTAATGCACTGCAGACGGCCAACTTTGACAGGGCCGACGGGCCCTGTCGAAAGAAAGGGGGGGGATTACTTTCCAGCGTACCGAGTGGCATCGCTGCGCCTAACGATTATTCGCTGGTGAAAATAGAGCCCAAACGCTCCATTTGTTCCAACGCAATGCCGCAACCGCGCACCACGCACGTCAGTGGCTCTTCAGCCACCAATACGGGCAAGCCGGTTTCTTCAGCCAGCAAGCGGTCCAGGTCCCGCAACAACGCGCCACCACCGGTGAGCATCATGCCGCGCTCAGCAATGTCAGCGCCCAACTCCGGGGGAGTTTGCTCCAGAGCATTTTTAACGGCAGACACGATGTTGTTCAAAGGATCTGTCAGGGCTTCCAGAATTTCGTTGCTGGATATGGTGAAGCTGCGTGGTACGCCTTCAGACAGATTGCGACCGCGAACTTCCATTTCCTTGACTTCAGAGCCGGGGAAGGCTGAGCCAATTTGCTTCTTGATGGCTTCTGCCGTGGGCTCACCAATCAACATGCCGTAGTTGCGGCGGATGTAGTTGATGATAGCTTCGTCAAACTTGTCGCCACCCACGCGAACACTGCCTTTGTAGACCATGCCGCCCAGAGAGATGACACCGACTTCGGTGGTACCACCACCAATGTCCACCACCATGGAGCCACTAGCCTCCGACACCGGCAAACCCGCACCAATGGCCGCCGCCATGGGCTCTTCAATCAGGTACACGTCACTGGCACCTGCACCCAGTGCAGATTCGCGAATGGCACGGCGCTCCACCTGGGTGGAACCACAAGGAACACAAATGATGATGCGCGGGCTGGGCTTAAATATGCCACGCGGATGCACCATCTTGATGAACTGCTTGAGCATCTGCTCAGTCACCGTAAAGTCAGCAATCACGCCGTCTTTCATAGGGCGAATGGCTTCGATATTGCCGGGCACTTTGCCCAACATCGCCTTGGCTTCTTTACCCACAGCTTGAATGGTTTTTTTGCCTTGTGGACCGCCTTCATGGCGAATGGCGACTACGGATGGCTCGTCGAGCACAATGCCTTTGTCACGCACGAAAATGAGGGTGTTGGCAGTACCTAAGTCGATTGCCAGGTCGGTTGAAAAATACCGACGAAAAGATCCGAACATCACTAATCCTCTCGGGTATGGCCTACGCTTCGGTGGGCCATCACCTTGTTTTACCGTTTAAAAATTGTCAGCTTGGCGTAAAAAAAGCGGTTTTACCGCCGCTCACACCAAAGGCAGGATAATAACCGATTGCCCGTGAATACCCTTTGCGGGACACCGCTTCAAAGCGTGATTTACCTTTGGTTTCAACTCTTTTTTACTATGTCCCTGACATCTTTTGACATCACGCGCATTGCCAATTTGGCGCGCCTGGAACTCGCGCCCGATGAAAGCGAGCGCATGCTTACCAAGCTCAACGATTTTTTTGGCCTTGTTGAGGCCATGCGGGCCGTTGACACCACGGGCATCGAGCCACTGGCGCACCCAGTCGCCACGATTCAAGAAATTTCTTTGCGCTTGCGTGATGACGTGGCGAGTGAGTCCGACCAACGTGAAGCCAACCAGCGCAGCGCACCCGCCGTAGAGCGGGGTCTGTTTTTGGTGCCCAAAGTCATCGAATAAGAAGTAGCACCGTCATGACCCAATCCACTTCTTTTTCTACCCAAACTTTGCACGACTGCACGGTGCATGATTTAAGTATGGCGTTGAAGACCAAACAGGTTTCCGCCGTAGAACTAGCTGCGCATTTTTTGCAGCGCAGCCAAGCCCACGCCCATTTGGGTGCCTATGTTGCCGTGAACGAGGCTGCCACATTGACCCAGGCACGCGCGGCCGATGCCCGCATTGCCAATGGCACCGGTGGTGCTCTGGAAGGTGTACCCATTGCGCACAAAGATATTTTTGTCACCCGCGACTTTGTAACCACTGCTGGCTCGCGCATGCTCAAGGGCTACCAGTCGCCGTTTGACGCCACCGTGGTGGCCAAACTAGCCAACCAGGGCGCGGTGGTGTTGGGCAAGCTCAATTGCGATGAATTCGCCATGGGCAGCAGCAACGAAAACTCAGCCATTGCCGCCGTGGGCCACGACAGCGTTCAGCCGGTGCGCAACCCGTGGGACACCGACCGCATTCCTGGCGGATCATCAGGTGGCAGTGCGGCGGCCGTGGCCGCGCGCCTGACCCCAGCAGCCACTGGCACCGACACCGGTGGCTCCATTCGCCAGCCTGCCGCGTTTTGTGGCATCACGGGCATCAAGCCCACCTACGGGCGGGCATCGCGCTATGGCATGGTGGCGTTTGCCTCCAGCCTAGACCAAGCGGGCCCTATGGCCCGCACCGCACAAGACTGTGCCTTGCTGTTGTCCGCCATGTGCGGCCCCGACTTGGACCGTGACTCCACCTCGCTGGACATTGCGGCTGAAGACTATTCAGTGAAACTCAACGACTCGGTTGAAGGCTTGCGCATCGGTGTGCCCAAAGAATTTTTTGGCGACGGCTTGTCTAACGATGTGCGCGCCAGTGTGGACGCCGCACTCAAACACTATGAACAACTGGGTGCCAAATTGGTCCCCATCACGCTACCGCGCACCGAACTGTCTATTCCGGTGTACTACATCATTGCGCCAGCCGAAGCGTCCAGCAACTTGAGCCGTTTTGATGGTGTGAAATTTGGCCACCGCGCCGCGCAGTACACCGACCTGGCAGACATGTACAAAAAGACCCGTGCCGAAGGTTTTGGCGACGAAGTCAAGCGCCGCATCATGATGGGTGCCTATGTACTGAGCCACGGTTACTACGATGCGTATTACCTGCAGGCGCAAAAGATTCGCCGCATGATTGCCGACGATTTCCAAAATGCATTCAAAGAATGCGATGTCATTGCAGGCCCAGTAGCGCCCACAGTGGCCTGGAAAATTGGTGAAAAATCTGATGACCCGGTTGCCAACTATTTGGCGGACATTTTCACCCTACCTGCGTCTTTGGCGGGCTTGCCGGGCATGAGTATTCCGGTTGGATTTGCAGCAGAGGCTAAAGACAAGGGCATGCCTATTGGCATGCAGCTCATTGGCAATTATTTTCAAGAGTCGCGGTTGCTCAATGCAGCGCACCGCTTCCAGCTGGCCACGGATTTCCACAGCGCCAAGCCCTTAGGATATTGAATATGGCAAGCGATAAATTGACCCCAAAATCGTTGTTGGTGCAGGGATACGAAGTTGTTATCGGCTTCGAGACCCATGCCCAACTTTCCACCCAGTCCAAGATTTTCTCGCGCGCATCGACAGCCTTTGGCGCAGAACCCAATACCCAGGCCTGTGCAGTGGACTTGGCATTGCCCGGCACCTTGCCGGTGATGAACAAAGGTGCCGTAGAACGCGCCATTCAGTTCGGCTTGGCCATTGGTGCCCACATTGCGCCCCGCAGTATTTTTGCCCGAAAGAACTACTTCTACCCCGATTTGCCCAAGGGCTACCAAATCAGCCAGTTTGAGATTCCAGTAGTCCAAGGCGGCAGCGTTGAGTTTTTCCTGGGCGAGGAAAAGAAGTCCGTGCGTTTGGTGCGCGCCCATTTGGAAGAAGACGCCGGCAAATCGCTGCACGAAGACTCCTCATTGGGGGGCGGGGGGCAAAGCGGCATCGACCTGAACCGCGCGGGCACGCCACTGTTGGAAATTGTGACCGAGCCCAATATGCGCTCTAGCGCTGAAGCGGTGGCCTATGCCAAAGAGCTACACAAAATCGTGACCTGGATTGGCATCTGCGACGGCAATATGCAAGAGGGCAGCTTCCGCTGCGACGCCAACGTGTCCGTGCGCAAGCCCGGTGGCCCGCTGGGCACTCGCCGCGAGATTAAAAACCTCAACAGTTTT
>JBEANP010000010.1:0-21151 GCA_041165385.1 Pseudomonadota bacterium
GATGCCACCCATGCAGCGACCGACATCCCCAATGAAGCTAGCCAACTCGAAATGCTCTTCATCGCTCTTACCTCTTCAAATTTAGAACTTTTTTGATGCGTTACAGCACCGACGTTGGCGCTACTGCAGCATATCCGTATAAAACTATACGTTAATCCCCTTAATTCTAGCTGACCAAGGACTTTGTTTCGGTGGCGTCCGCTGCTGTGTCAAACCCATAGATCAGAAATCCCCTAAATTTTTCTTGACCTTACGCAAGCTGCTGCGCATTTCGTCCAGAGAAACCGTGGTTTCAGGCAAAACGGTATGGCGCGGCTTGGGTTTAAAGGCATGGCCGTAGATGATTTCAAAGGTCATGGTCAAGCGCCCTGCCTCGCCATTTACACGGCCTTTGGGTTGCAGTTGTTCGGCGATGGCCGCGTGCAGTGTCTTGAGCCAAGCACGGCCTTTGAGCCCTTTGTCACGCGCCACATGCAGGTTGCGCCCCAGCGTGCGCAACTCATCGAGCAAACTTTGGGGCGACGAATATGACAGCGTTATGCGCTCCATATCCATCACTGGCTCGGCAAAGCCTGCGCGCACCAGCATGTCGCCCCAGTCGTGCATGTCGGTAAATTCGTGGGAAGGCGCGCCCCAGCCCTGGCTGGCGTACACCTGGCGTAATTCCCGCAAGGTATCGGGGCCCAAGCACGAAAACATCAAAAAACCATCGGTTGCAATCAGCTGGTTCCAACGCTGAATCAGTGCCTGCGGGTCAGCCGCCATGTGCAACGCCATATTGGCCCACAACATGGCAACGGGTGCGGGTGGTGGGCCCATGGTCACCTTCGGGCCGGTCCAGCGCGCAGGATTCCACCACTGAGGCGCTATCAATTTATGAGCTGCTTGCGCTGGTTGCACGGGGGCTTCAAGCACAAAACACTCAGATTTTGGATAACGCTTGGTTAACAACCCATGCGCTTGTAGCCCCCCGCGCGCAGGCTGCCAATGCACCCACTGCGCAGGCTTTTGCACCATCCACTGCAACCGGTCTTCCATGCGGCGCGCTACCTCTTCATGCAGCCAGGGTGACTGCAATGGAAGGGATTGCGACCACCGTGCAGCGGCAATCGGGTCCAGGGAGGGTGGGCGCTCGGTACTCATGGGTGCGGCGAGTATATTGGCCGCATGTTTAGTCAGTTGCTCCAGGGGCTATCGCGCCACTTGCCCAGCCAATGTGCCGTGTGCCGTAGCTGGCCGTCACAGCCTTTGTGTGAAGAATGCGTGACTGAATTTGCCCAACCCACCCCGCGCTGCGCTACCTGTGCACTGCCAGTGCTGCAAAACATGGCTCAGTGCGGCGCTTGCATGGCCCAGCCGCCTATGTTTGACCGGTGCTTGGCGGCCGTGCCGTACCACTACCCCTGGTCGCAACTGGTTGTGGATTTTAAATTTGGCGGTCAGGCGGCGTGGGCCCGCAGTTTTGCAACGCTGATGCGCAGTGCGCCGTGGGTAGAACCCGCGCTAGACCAAGCTGACATCGTGCTGCCCCTGCCGCTGTCTGGCAAACGGTTGAAAGAGCGGGGGTTTAACCAAACCCTGCTATTGGCACGCGCACTGGACCACCGCAAAGTGCGCCACGACCTGCTTTTGCGTACCAAAGACACGCCAGCCCAAAGCAGCTTGCCGCGCGAGGAGCGGCTGCAAAGTGTGGAAAACGCCTACGTCCTGGAGCCGCTGCAAGCCGAATTGGTACGAAATAAGCGCATCGTGCTGATCGATGACGTAATGACCACCGGAGCCACCTTGAATGCGGCTGCCCGCGTGCTGCGCCAGGCCGGGGCAGCCCACATCACTGCGGTGGTGTTTGCACGAACAGAGTAGTCGCATCACGCCGGGCGGCGACAATACCCGGCATGTTTCATATTGTTCTGGTTGAGCCCGAAATCCCCCCTAACACGGGCAACGTCATCCGTTTGGCAGCCAACACCGGCTGCACGCTGCACTTGGTGGAGCCGCTCGGTTTTTCGATGGAAGACAAGCACATGCGCCGCGCCGGGCTGGACTACCACGAGTACGCTAAGCTGCGCCGCCACAGCAGTTGGCAGGCCTTTTTAGACGCTGAGCGACCCGAAGCAATGCGCCTGTTCACGCTCACCACCCGCGGCACGCGCAGCCCCTACGAGGTAGCTTTTAAAGCGGGCGATTGGCTGGTGTTTGGATCAGAGACCAAGGGCATTTCAGACACTGTGCGCGCATCGTTTGGACCGGGCCAAAGTTTGAAGCTGCCCATGCGGGGAGGCCAGCGCAGCTTGAACCTGTCTAACGCCGTGGCTGTGACGGTGTTTGAAGCGTGGCGCCAAATGGGTTTTGCTTGACGGGTTTTTCTGACCTGTGCCGTATCAGGGGTACATACGCGCCAGCGACTCGGCTACGCACACGGGCTTGTCAGCGCCTTCGCGCTCGATCGTGACCGTCCAAGTGGTTTGCAGGCCGTTGTTGTCAATCGGCTCTGCTTTGAGCAACGCAATGCGCGCGCGCAAACGGCTGTTCACTGGCACCGGGGACACAAAGCGCACTTTGTTGAGCCCATAGTTCACGCCCATGCGCACCTGGGTCACCACCAACGACGCGTCAAAAAAACCGGGAATTAACGATAGCGTCAAAAATCCATGCGCAATCGGTGCCCCAAACGGTCCGGTTTTGGCCCGTTCAACGTCCACATGAATCCACTGGTGGTCACCCGTGGCATCGGCAAATTGGTTAATGCGGTCTTGGGTGATTTGCACCCAATCGCTTACCGCCACCTCTTGCCCGGCTTGGGCGGCAAGCTCTGCAAGCGTCTCAAATGTTTTCATTTTTTATCCAGCCACTGGCAAATGGGCTTCCACTGCGCCAAGTCGCTCTCCAATTTGGCGGGCGCTACGTCAAACAAGGTAAGACCGCTCGCGGCCAGATGCAGGTAATTTTGTGTGTCGCGCAGCATGCCCAACACCGGCAACTTCAACGAACGAACAAAGGCAGTGAGTTGATCCGCCGCCAGCGTGCGGCCATCTACCCGCATGCCCACAATGCCAATTTTCGCTTTAAGCGCATGTTGGTGGCTCGCCAGTTCGTCCAAAAAGGCCCGGGTGGCAAAAATATCAAATACGCTGGGCTGCAGAGGCACGATGATTTTGTCAGCCATCTTCATAGCGTCCTTAAACTGACGGCCGCTCAATCCAGCAGGGGTGTCTAGCACCACATGCGTAGTGCCTTTAGGAGGCTTGGCAATCGCATCTGGCCCGATGTCCCAGCTACCAATAGGGCGGGCAGCCGCGGGGCGTAGGCTCAACCACAACCGCGACGACTGTTGGCGATCTGCATCCCCCAACATCACCGAATGGCCTTTTGCAGCAAAATATCCGGCAATATTGGTCGACAACGTGGACTTGCCCACGCCCCCTTTGGGGTTGGCAACAACGATAACTGGCATGACCGACTCCTTAGAACACCACTGACCACGCGACTTGCATCGCAAACTTGCGCTATGTTAGCGGCATGGAACACGCACCCACTTGGCTGACTAACAGCTTCATCTACCTCAGCGCGGCAGTTATTGCCGTTCCCTTAAGCAAAGCCGCCGGCTTGGGCTCAATCATTGGTTACTTGGCTGCCGGCATTGCCATAGGCCCCTGGGGCCTGGGCCTGGTGACCAACGTGGAAGACATCTTGCACTTTGCCGAATTCGGCGTGGTACTGATGCTGTTTTTGGTAGGTCTGGAGCTGGAGCCCAAACGGCTGTGGAGTCTTCGCCGCCCGATTTTTGGCTGGGGCAGCGCACAGGTGATGGGCTGCACGTTGGCATTGGCGCTAGCGGGCGTAGCGGTTGGGATGGGCTGGCGTATCAGTTTGGTAGCGGGGCTTGGCCTGGCGTTGTCCAGCACCGCCATTGCCTTGCAAGTGATGGGGGAGCGCAATTTGCTGCCAACGTCCAGTGGGCAAGCCTCGTTTTCTATTTTGTTGTTTCAAGATGTGGCGGCTATCCCTATTTTGGCATTGCTGCCGCTTTTGGGCATAGTTTCAGGGTCAAATGAGGCGCTAGCGCCCGTGGATATTGCACAAGAAGCTATCATAATCATAGCAGTCATCATGGGCATTGTGCTCGGCGGCAGGCTGCTGGTGCGCCCACTACTGCGCTGGATTGCCCGCTCCAACACCCCCGAAATTTTCACCGCCGCCGCCTTGCTGTTGGTGGTGGGCATTGCCGCGCTGATGCAGTGGGTGGGCCTGAGCATGGCCTTGGGGGCCTTTTTGGCGGGCGTGCTGCTGGCCGAGAGCGAATACCGCCGCGAGCTGGAAACAGACATCGAGCCATTCAAAGGCCTGCTGCTTGGCCTATTTTTTATCGCGGTGGGCATGAGCATCGACTTTGGCGTGCTGCTGCAGTCACCGGGTGTGGTTGCGGCCATTGTGGTGGGGTTTTTGGTCATTAAAGGGCTGGTGATTTATGGGCTGGGCCGCGCTATGGGTCTGCCGTTTCAAGAGCGCCCAGTGTTTGCGCTGCTGCTGGCCCAAGGCGGTGAGTTTGCGTTCGTGGTGTTTCAGGCCGCTGCCGGGGCCAATGTATTCCCAGCACAAACTGCGTCACTACTCATCGGGGCGGTCGCGGTGTCCATGCTGGTAAGCCCCCTGCTGTTGATTGCCATCGACAAGCTGCTGCTACCGCGCTACGCCAACTGCGGTGTGCCTGACCTGGAAGAGCTGAACGAGCAGCAAGAGGCCCCTATCATCGTGGCGGGCTTTGGGCGCTACGGGCAAATTGTGGCGCGCGTGCTGCTGGCCCAAAACATTCCGTGCACCGTGTTAGACCACGACGCCGAGATGATTGAAGCGGCACGCAAGTTTGGCTACCGTGTGTTTTATGGCGATGCGGCGCGGCTGGACATGCTGCGCACCGCCGGTGCCGCCACGGCCAAGATACTGGTGGTGGCGGTGGACGATGTGGACCAGTCGCTAGAAATTGTGGACCTGGCCCGGGCGCACTTCCCTGCCCTGCAGATCGTAGCCCGCGCCCGCGACGTGACCCACTGGAACAAACTGCGCGACCGCGAAGTGATGCTGGTGGAACGGGAAATGTTCGAGTCCAGCCTGCGCAGCGCCCGCAGCGTGCTGGAGCTGTGGGGCCAGAGCACCGAACTGGCAAAGCAAAGCGCCAGCACTTTCAGAAAACACAACCTCGAACTTTTTGAGAAGCTGCACCCCCACTACCGCGACCCGGCCAAGCTGATATCGGTGGTGCGCGAAGGGCGGCAGCAGTTGGAAGAGCAAATGGCGCAGGAGCGGGCCAATAACGTGCAGCGCTAGTCAGCCCTGACCGTTAAGTAGACGAATCAGCTCTGCGAGCAGCGGCATTCTTGGGTGTGCGGCTTCCACCTGAAGCATTGAAAAATGCTTTGCGTAGACAACTTCGTCAGAGGCCACTGAGCCAAACCTAGCCGCGAACATTCTTTTCAGCTCCGCTGTTGTTCGCTCGTGAACTCTGACATCGTGGACTTGAAGCAGCACCGCTTCCAGGCAAGGCTCACACGCCAGTACCTGTACTTTGGCCTTGCGGGCCATGGTACGGACCTTGTCGTTCCAGTCCGTGTCGGTATCCAGCAGTGCAGCGGTCACATCGAAGGCTGCGTTGCGCGAATGGCGTGACGCAAAGTCCACCACATGCCCGGCCCCTTTGCCACGCGCATTCTTTATAGTTACTGCAACCCCAGATCCACGCTGAACATACAGGCGCTTAAGGTGCTGCATGAACAGTACCTCTGAGTCACCCTCTCCCGCCAACAGCACCGTACGCGCCGTCTTGCGTGGTACTTGCCCCGGCTTCATAGCTGCGGCACTGCGCCGTACGCTCCCGCCATGTACTTGGCGTAAAGGTTGTCGTCGCTGCGAATGCCATCCACGCTGTCCAACCGCCAAGCGCTGCTCTCGTTGTGCTCGTCTTTTCCGACGAGCATGACCTGGGATTTGTGCACGATGTTCAGCACCTCCATGGCATGGCAGGTGAACAACAACTGACCACCATGCGGGTTGGTCGCTGGGTTGGCAAACAAATCCAGAATCGGCTCCAGCATGTGCGGATGCAGGTCACTCTCAAATTCGTCAATCACCGCCAAGCCCCCTGACTGCAACACCGGCAACAACCGCGACAGCAACACCAAAGCGCCCTGGGTCCCGGTGG
This sequence comes from Pseudomonadota bacterium, assembly GCA_041165385.1. Classification (GTDB taxonomy): domain Bacteria; phylum Pseudomonadota; class Gammaproteobacteria; order Burkholderiales; family Burkholderiaceae_C; genus Allorhodoferax. The sequence continues at coordinate 6,197 of JBEANP010000010.1, forward strand.
ACTCCATCATGAAGGGCAGCTCAAACGACGCGGCCGTGGCGGTTTGGTGAATACCAAACGGCACCCAAACTTTGCTCTTGGACCCATCGGGCAACAGGGTTTCCAGCTCGCGCAATTGCACATCGCTCAAACCCAAATCCCAGGCGGACAGCAAGCGCACCAACTGTTGGCGCTGCAACTCTTGCTCCGCAAAGTAAGCCGCCGCACGCACCAATTGATCTGAATCGTTGACCATGCGGCCAAACTGGTGAATGTTGCTCAGCACCTGGCTACTGACCAGGCGCTGCGCCAGCGGCACGCCATACTGCGCCGCCGTGGCAATCAGCGACGCATTGGGCCGCACCTTGCGGGCTTCGGACGCGACAAAACCAAAGTCTTGTTGCTTGATGTCATAGCTTTGGGTGGCCTCATTCCAGTCGCGCACAAACACATAGCGCATACGCTCATGCCGGGCATACAAGGCCTCGTGCAACACACGCTCTGGCGTGCAGCGCAAGGTGTAACGCATCAGCTGCCCATCGACATCCGCCTCCACCTCAAATTCAGAAGGCTCGCCCAAGGCCACCATGTGCGACTGAAACGGCAACGGGGCGGATGGCTGTGCACCAAAAGAGTGGCGCATGAACCAGTCCAGAAACAGGATCGGCTTGAGCAAGGCCGTCTTGCCACTGGCATTGGGGCCAATCACGGCCAAGACCTTGCTCACACGCTCGCCAGACGCTGCGGCGTGCGACCAAACACCCGCTGGCACCTTGCGGTCCAAGAGCCAGGACACCTCGATGCGTTCGCGGAAAGACTGGAAGTTAGAGAAGGCGTAACGGTGCAGCATGAATCAATTAAATCATAATTTCCACAAAATTTTGTATAAATTACGGTTTAAAACCAATTATCAACTAACTTCCGGCAGTAGCGTGCACCTTGGCGAAGGTCAGGATCACTTCCCGAATGAGTTTGCGCTGGGGCACAGGCAATTTCAAAAAGGCTTCGAATAGCTCTTGGTCCTCATAACCAATCCCGCTGTCCCAGCGGGCGCGGCGTTGCTCCACCTTGCGGTAAATTTCATCCCCAAACCCCAGCTGCTGCGGTGGCACCGCAAGCCACTCGGCCAGCGCCAGAATCTTGTCGTGGGTGGGCAGAGTCTCGCCCCGTAACCAACGCCGCACCCCGTGCAGCGTCATGGGCTTACCCCAGTAACGCGTGTTGAACTCGCGCTCTAGCACAGCCGGTTTGGCCTCATAGCCAGCGGCCTTCATCGCGTCACGTAACCGATCCGCAAACAGTTTCTTTGCGTTTTGCATGGGGGTTACGCTATCTGCCAGCGTACAGACTCCAGGAACAGCACGTTATAGTCACGTTTTAAACGTAACTATTGATTACGTTGACTGGTTCTGGCTTGCCAGAGGGAGGTCAACACCGCTGCCATGCTCAAGCTGGAAAAAATCCAAAAAAACGCAGTCCTTAATGGCATTGAGCCCGGGCACGTCGTTCGCATCGTCACCACCGAGCCGGTCGGTGACAACGCACTCACGGTCTATTACAAGACGGCGGATGGAGCTTTGTGTGAGCGCATGCTGTTCCGCGCCGATGAAGCGTCGCTGTCGCTAGCCGAAGCAGGCCGCCCCTGGGCGTTTGATGCGCCGGGCGCAGACTTCAAACTGGCCGCCGAGGCCTACCGCATCAACCTGGCGCATTTGTTTGATCCGATGATGGCCGTGCACACCTCCAACGTAGAGCCGCTGCCGCACCAGATCACCGCTGTTTATGAGTCCATGCTGCCGCGCCAGCCCCTGCGCTATGTGCTGGCAGACGACCCCGGCGCGGGCAAAACCATCATGGCCGGACTGCTCATCCGCGAGCTGCTGATGCGGGCCGACGCCAAGCGCGTGCTGATCGTGGCCCCGGGCAGCCTGGTAGAGCAGTGGCAAGACGAAATGTTTGAAAAATTCGGCCTGCCATTCACCCTGTTTTCACGCGAACAAATCGAAGCCTCACGCTCGGGCAACCCCTTTGACGACATCGACCTGATGGTCGCGCGGGTCGATCAACTCTCCCGCAATGAAGACTTGCAAGACAAGCTGCGGCTCTCCCATTGGGATTTGATCGTCGTTGACGAAGCCCACAAGCTCTCCGCCAACTACTTCGGCAACAAGGTCAACAAAACCAAGCGCTTTTTGCTGGGTGAACTGCTGGGCTCCATCACACGCCATTTTTTGCTGATGACGGCCACACCGCACAACGGCAAGGAGGAAGACTTTCAGCTCTTCATGTCGCTGCTGGACTCCGACCGCTTTTACGGCAAGTTCCGCGATGGTGCCCACAAGGTGGACGTAACCGACTTGATGCGCCGCACCGTCAAGGAAGACATGCTGCGCTTTGACGGCACCAAGCTTTTCCCGGACCGGCGTGCCATTACCGCCAACTACCAACTCTCGGGCGCAGAAGCCGCGCTGTACGCCGCCGTTACCGACTACGTCAAAGAAGAAATGAACCGGGCCGATAAGTTGGACGGCCAGCGCAAAGGCACCGTCGGCTTCGCGCTCACCGCCTTGCAGCGCCGCCTGGCCTCCAGCCCCGAAGCCATTTACCAGTCCCTCAAGCGCCGCTGCAACAAACTCAAACGCCGCGTGGAAGACGAGAAACTGCGCAGCCGAGGACAAACGCGCGGCCAACCACTGGCAGAAACGCTCAACCTCATCGGTGCCACCGAAGACATCTGGGAATCTGACGACGCTCTGTCGCCCGATGACTACGAAAACTTTGAAGAAGCCGTGGTGGACCAAGCCACTGCCGCCCAGACCATCCAGGAGCTGGAAGCCGAAATCATCATCCTGGAAGACTTGGAAGAGCAGGCCAGAAAACTCGTCCACTCCGGGCAGGATCGCAAGTGGGACGAACTCTCCAACCTACTACAGTCCCCCGCCATGCGCGAGGGCAGTGGCCGCCAGCGCAAGATCATCATCTTCACCGAGCACCGGGACACGCTGAATTACCTCGCCGTCAAAATCCGCGGGCTCATCGGCAATGAAGACGCCGTGGCCATGATCCACGGTGGCGTCAAACGCGAAGAGCGCCGCAAGGTGCAAGAGCTGTTCCGCAACGACCCGGCCACGCGGGTGCTGCTGGCCACCGATGCAGCAGGCGAAGGCGTGAACCTGCAAAACGCCAACCTGATGGTCAATTACGACCTGCCCTGGAACCCCAACCGCCTGGAACAACGCTTTGGCCGCATCCACCGCATCGGCCAGACGGAGGTCTGCCACCTGTGGAACATGGTTGCGTCTGAGACCCGCGAAGGCGACGTGTTCCAGCGGCTGTTCGAAAAGCTGGAAGTCGAGCGCGCCGCCCTGGGTGGCCGCGTGTTTGACATTCTGGGCGAAGTGTTTGAAGACAAAAGCCTCAAAGACCTGCTGATTGAGGCCATCCGCTACGGCGAAGACCCTGAGGTGCGCGCCCAGCTGCTGCGCAAGATCGAGGGCGCTCTCGACACCAACCACCTAGAGGCCATCATCCAGCGCAATGCCCTGTGCGAAGAGGTGATGAGCGCCGAGCGCCTGTTTGCGGTGAAAGAAGAAATGGAAAAAGCCGAGGCCCGCAAGCTGCAGCCCTACTTCATACGCGCATTCTTCCAACAGGCATTTCAGCAACTCGGCGGCGAACTGCGCCCGCGCGAATCGGGCCGGTTTGAGATTACCCACGTCCCGGCCAACATCCGCGAGCGCGACCGGCAAATCACGGGGCGCGACCGCCGCAACGCCGACCCCGTGCTGCGCCGCTATGAGCGCGTGTGCTTCGAGAAGCAATACGTTCGCCTGCTCGACCGCACCAGCAGCCCTGGAGCGTCGATATTCGCGAGCCTGATGCACCCCGGCCACCCGCTCATGCAGTCGGTGACCGACCTGGTGCTGGAGCAGCACCGCAACAAACTCAAGCAAGGCGCGGTGCTGGTGGACCCGAGCGATAGGGGCCTCACCCCAAAGGTCATGCTCATCATCGACCACTCGGTCAAAGAAGGCCACGCGCCAGGCGGCCAGCATGGCGACGCCCATTCCACTGCGCAAGTCGTCTCACGGCGCATGCAGTTTGTCGAGATCGACCCGCAAGGCCGCGCCATCAACGCGGGCTGGGCACCGCACCTGGACATGGAGCCCATCAGCGAAGCCGATCTGGCGCTCATTCAAGACCTGTTCACCGCACCCTGGCTCACCGGCACCGACGCGCACAACCTAGAGCATGTCGCCCTGGCACACGTCTCTATTCACATGGTGCCCGCGCACTTTGACGAAGTGCGCAGCCGCCGCGAGGCCAACGTGGACAAAACCCTGGCCGCTGTGCATGAGCGCTTGGTCAAAGAAATCAACTACTGGTCTGACCGCTACATCAAGCTGGGTGACGACATAGCCGCAGGCAAAGACGCGCGCCTACCCCTGGAAAACGTGCGCCGTACCATAGACGACCTGACGGCCCGCCGAGAGTCCCGCGAGAAAGAACTGCTGGCCCAGCGCCATGTGGTGTCTAGCACGCCGGTGATTGCCGGTGGCGCTCTGGTCATCCCCGCAGGCCTGCTGGCCCAGCGCAGTGGCATGCCCGCGACTGACGCACAACAGTCGGCAGATGCCGAAGCCCGCCGCCGCATCGAGTGGGCCGCCATGCACGCCGTGATGAATGCCGAGCGCGCGCTGGGCCACGAGGTGATTGACGTGACCGCCCAAAAATGTGGCTGGGACGTGACCAGCCTGCCCAAAGCGATCAACGGCAAGCTGCCGCCGTCGCGCCACATTGAGGTCAAGGGCCGAGCCAAAGGCGCCAGCACGGTCACCGTCACCCGCAACGAAATCCTCTACGGGCTCAACCAGCAAGACAAATTCATCTTGGCCATCGTGCTGGTGGATGGCGACCAATGCGAGGGGCCGTTTTATGTGAACAGACCGTTTACGCAGGAGCCGGATTGGGCGGTGACGAGTATCAATTTGGATTTGAATGAATTACTAAACAGGAGCTTTACCGCATGCGCCTGAAAAAAATCACACTCAAAAACTTCCGATGCTTTGAGCATCTGGAAATCAACCTGCACCCGCGTCTTACCGTATTTGTCGGCAACAACGGCGCAGGGAAAACAGCACTGCTAGACGGAATCGCAGCTGGCCTCACCCCGGTGTTGACCTACCTTTCGTCCGCGAATCAGCGCTTGACGGGGAGGGGTATCAAGGACACCGATTTCAGAATCAAGTCACGGGAAGGGCGCGGGCGCAAAGAGCTGTGGGATGTTTCCGATTACGCCCAAGTCATGGTGGACACATACGACGGCATCCAGTGGGATTACTGGCGGCCTTCCGGCGCCGACGGCCAAAGACCAACTGACAAACACGGTGAAAAAGCACTCAAAGAACACCTGAATGCCATTGCCGCCAGCTACAAATCCGAAACGCCTGCACTAACACCCGTCATGTCTTACTACGGTGCAAGCCGTGGGCACATCGAAGTGCCAGAACGCTTGCGCGCTGCCAAGCAAAACTACGACCATCCGGCGGCGGCACTGGTCGGAGCGTTGGATTCAATGAGTGACTTTCGGGAAATGCTGGCATGGTTTGATTTGGAAGAATCCTCCATGCTTCGAGCCAAAAGGGATTTCGACGCTGAAGAAGAGGAAGAAGAGGAGGACTCACTCGCTTTGGATTCAGTCCGCGCTGCGGTGGTGTCACTGCTGGGCGACACATATCGAGAGCCCTATTTCAACAGGGAGCACAAATTCGTCCTGAAACGTACTAGAGACGGTGCCCCCATGCTGGTCAATCAATTAAGCCAGGGCTACCAGAGCATGCTCGCCTTGGCAATGGACTTCTCTCGTCGCCTTGCCATCGCCAATAGCTATCTGGAATATGGAGATGAGCACGCGTGCAACGCCATCGCCCATGCCACTGACCAATTGCAAAGCTTGGGTGTGGACGTAAAGAAACCAATTCCGGGTGCTCTTGCTATGAGTGCCCCTGCCATCATGCTGGTAGACGAAATCGACCTGCATTTGCACCCCTCTTGGCAACAGCGCGTGTTGGGCGACCTGCTGCGCACTTTTCCGCTGACCCAGTTCATCGTCACCACCCACAGCCCACAGGTGTTAACCAGCGTGGACGCCTCCTGTATTCGCGTCATGAGCCAGGATGAAGATCCTGAAACGGGAAGGCAGCGCGCGGTTATCAAGCCCGTCACCCTGCAAACAAAGGGCGTCGCCAGTTCTGACTTGCTGGCTCAAATCATGGGGGTTGACCCCATTCCCGAACTACCGGAAGCCCGAAGTCTTTCAGACTTTCACGCCCTGATTCAGCAAAACCTGCAGGAAGGTGCCGAAGGCCAAGCGCTCAGAACACAACTCCATGCACACTTCGGAGCCACTCACCCTGTCATGCTTGATTGCGACCGCATGATTCGTTTGCAAGCATTCAGGCAAACGCTGCCGCTTCCAAAAAGGGGCGACTGAATGCACAAGCTGCAACGAGGAAATGCCCCAGTCTGCCTCGGCAAATACCAGCATGGCCGGGACAACTGGAGCGCTGTCACCCCGGACGAAAAGGCTAGCATGTGGACGGCGCTGGAAGCTATGCAAGGGCAGCGATGTGGGTACTGTGAAGCCGATATCAGCCATAGTCAGAAACATATCGAGCACTTCCGTCAAAAGGGCCGTGACCCCACAGTAACTTTTCTCTGGTCCAACCTGTTTGGCTCATGCAACCGGGAGGATAGTTGCGGAAAACACAAAGATCGGTGCGATTCCTACAACCCAGCAGACCTAATCAAGCCCGACACGGAGCATCCTGAAAAATTCTTTGTATTCGTCAGTGACGGCACCATTGCCGTGCGCCAAGACCTGAGTCTTCAAGACCAGCACCGCGCCACGGAAACCCTTCGCATTTTCAATCTAAACGCCCAGCATGGACCCTTGCGCCGCATGCGTCAGCAGGCAATAGCCGGGTACATACAGACCGGCGAGGAGCTGTGTGCCCTAGCGGCTGAATATCCGCCGGAAGACTGGCAACCCTTGCTGGACAGCGAGCTCAACGCTACCGCTCATTTGCCCTTCGCCACAGCTATCAAGCACGTGCTGACACGACAAAACTGAATTCATGACCCCCATCAAAACCCCAAAAAAACTCATCGAAGTCGCCCTCCCTTTGGATGCCATCAACGTCGCCTGCGCGCGCGAGAAGTCCATCCGCCACGGTCACCCCAGCACGCTGCACCTGTGGTGGGCGCGCCGCCCGCTGGCCGCGGCGCGGGCGGTCATCTTCGCCCAGATGGTCAACGATCCCGGCTACCAGCAAGGTGGCGGTTTCCGCTATGGGGTGAACAAGGAAAAAGCGGCGATTGAGCGGGAACGGCTGTTCAAGATCATCGAAGACCTGGTGCTGTGGGAGAACACCAACAACGAGGAGGTGCTGGAGCGCGCCCGCGCCGAGATACGCCGCAGCTGGCGCGAGACCTGTGAGCTGAACAAGGCGCACCCGCAAGCCGCCGAGCTGTTCAACCCCGACCAGCTGCCCGCCTTCCACGATCCGTTTGCCGGTGGTGGCGCGCTGCCTCTTGAAGCGCAGCGCCTGGGGCTGGAGAGTTATGCCAGCGACTTGAACCCGGTGGCCGTGACCATCAACAAGGCCATGATCGAGATTCCGCCCAAGTTTGCCGGACGCGCCCCGGTGGGGCCTGCGCCTGAACTCAAGGGCAAGGCCAACCAGGAGATGTTCAGCAAACAGTGGCAGGGCGCGCAAGGATTGGCCGAAGACGTGCGCCGTTATGGCGCGTGGATGCGCGGCGAGGCGCAAAAGCGCATTGGGCACCTGTACCCACAGATTGAAGTCACTCCTGAATTAATAGCTGCAAACACATGTTCCACGAGGGCTGGAGGCCAAAACGACACTAAAAATCTGCACAACACCGGTTTGGCCGGTCTCCAAGCTGGCCAAAAGCTCACCGTGATTGCCTGGCTGTGGGCGCGCACCGTGAAAAGCCCCAACCCGGCCTTCAGCCATGCGGACGTGCCGCTGGCCAGTACCTTTGTTTTATCGAGTAAGGCGGGCAACGAGGCGTATGTGTTGCCAGTGGTGAACGGCGACCACTACCACTTTGAGGTGCGCACGGGCACGCCACCGGAGAGTGCAAAAGGCGGCACCACCGCAGGCAAGCGTGCTGCTTTTATTTGCCTGTTGTCGAAGTCACCGATTGACTACAACCACATCCGTTCAGAAGGAAAAGCCGGGCGCATGGGGCAGCGTCTTATGGCCATCGTGGCAGAAGGCGCGCGGGGCCGGATTTATCTGTCGCCGACGGCTGATCAAGTTGAGATTGCGGAAAGTGCCAAACCGGAGTGGTCACCAGAAATGGATTTGCCTAACAATCCACGTGACTTCAAGACGCCGAACTATGGACTGGCCAAATTTGGCGACCTCTTCACACCAAGGCAGCTCGTCGCGCTGACCACGTATTCCGATCTGGTACCTCAAGCAATTGCTCGCGTCCACACCGACGCGCTGGCCACCGGCATGGCAGACGATGGATTTGGGCTGGATGCTGGCGGCAGTAATGCGACGGCGTATGCGGAGTCCGTGGGGGTGTATTTAGGTCTTGGGGTTAGCCGATTGGCTGACATAACAAATGCTTTGTGTAGCTGGGAGACATCTAAAACCCAAGTACGACATTTGTTTACAAAGCAGGCTATTCCGATGCTATGGGATTTCGGGGAAAACAATGTTTTTGGTGAGGCTGCTGGCGATTACCAGACCAGCCTTGGCAGTCTTCTTCGGGTATTGGATCGGCTCCCTGCTTTGGGGAGGGGCGAAGTAAAGCAGTTTGATGCCCAATCGCAATCAATTACCGCTGGGAAATTGGTTTCTACCGACCCACCGTATTACGACAACATTGGCTACGCCGATCTATCGGATTTCTTCTACGTCTGGTTGCGCAAAAGTCTGCGCCCAATCTTCCCCAATCTCTACGCCACACTGGCAGTGCCCAAAGCAGAGGAACTGGTCGCCACGCCCTATCGCCACGGCGGTAAAACCGAAGCCGAAACCTTCTTTCTGAACGGCATGACGCAGGCCATGCACAACCTGGCCGAACAAGCGCACCCGGCCTTCCCCGTCACCATCTATTACGCCTTTAAGCAAAGCGACACTAAGGAAGGCGACGGCACACATAGCACCGGATGGGAAACCTTTCTGGAAGCCGTGCTGCGCGCCGGCTTCGCCCTCACCGGCACCTGGCCCATGCGTACCGAGTTGGGCAATCGCATGATCGGCTCCGGCACCAACGCCTTAGCCTCCAGCATCGTCCTCGTCTGTCGCCAACGCGCCGCAGACGCCCCCACCATCAGCCGCCGCGAGTTTATTCGTGAACTCAACGCCACGTTGCCCGACGCGCTGCTGGACATGACACGTGGCGGTGTCAACTCACCCGTCGCCCCGGTGGACTTGAGTCAGGCCATCATCGGCCCCGGCATGGCCATTTTCAGCCAGTACACCGCCGTGCTGGAAGCCGACGGCACACCCATGAGCGTGCGCACCGCGCTGCAACTCATCAACCGCTTTTTTGCCGAAGACGACTTCGACCACGACACGCAGTTCTGCCTGGCCTGGTTCGACCAGCAGGGCTGGGCCACGGCCAAATTTGGTGATGCCGATGTGCTGGCCCGCGCCAAGGGCACCAGCGTGGGCGGGCTGGTGGAATCCGGCGTGGTAGAAAGCAGCGCTGGCAACCTGCGCCTGCTGCGCTGGGCAGAAATGCCGCGCGACTGGAACCCCGACACCGATACCCGCACCCCCATTTGGGAGGCCTTGCACCAACTGATTCGCGCCCTCAACCAAGACGGCGAATCTGCAGCAGGCGGCCTGCTGGCCCGCATGCCCACCCGCGCCGACCCCATGCGCGCCCTGGCCTACCGCCTCTACACCCTGTGCGAGCGCAAAGGCTGGGCCGAAGACGCGCGGGCTTACAACGAACTGGTGACGGCGTGGCAAAGCATTGAGCAGGCTGCGAATGAGGTTGGCATTGCTGGGTCGCAGGCAACTTTGGATATGTAAGGAGCACTCATGGCTACGACACCAACCACATCGCCGACAACAGCAGAACTTTGGGCCGTCATCAAGAAAGAGATCACAGGCATACAACTGGTCTGGGAAACCGCAAATGGCTTGTATTTTCAGCCCCAGGGTGAGGGGTGGCGCACTTTGCAAGCCGATGCGCCTTTGCTCATTCACCTGACGCAAACGGCGTTGATGGAGTCGCTGCTGATGCGCATGTCGAGGTTGATGGACTCGGCTGCTACAGGGAAGATGTCAAACCTCAGCCTTAAGCAATTGGTCACGGCGGACGCGAGCATCGACCCTGATGAAGTTGCAATCCGAGCCATTTGGGATGGCTCTGGGCTGAAGACCGTGCGCGACAAGTATTTGAGCCACAACGATCTAAACCGCTCGATGGCGGCGGTTCACACACTGAATATTCCGCTTGAATCGGCAGATATTGAAGCGCTGCGCCAATTGGCAGAAGGTTTGCGCGCGCTGCGGCGCAATGTCAATCCAAAGTTGAGTGCTGGTGCCTATGTCGATCAGCCACTGGACTTGCAGGTGAGCCGAGAAGTTAAAGTGCTTGAAAAAACGCTACTGAGTGGAAAGCGCTTCTTTGAATTACTTCCTGAACATCCTGTACTGCAACAGGCGTTGGTGGCATTGGAGGCGCACCAATGACATTCAACCTCTGTCGTGAAATCGCCGCCCCCATGAAGCTCAGGCCGCAGCTACCAGCTTGTGCGTGGACGTACGCGCAATCGTGGCAGATGCCAACGCAGCCAGCTCCCGCTTACTCTGCAGCAGCAATACGGCCTCGGACGGTGTCAGCTCCCTTGGTACGTGCAAGGTACCGAGCTTCTGATTCAGTAAGCGCGTCGAAGGTGTGAGCGAATCGCCCGATCCACCAGTTTTCAAGTTCTGTTCCATGTTTACCTCTCAATTCTTGCAAACGCACTGGCGACGGTACCAGTTTGGCGGAATGCGGCTTTCCGGTCAAGGACACCGCAGCCAACACCTTGCCGCCATTAGATTCGATGTAACCCTTGAAGTTGGCGAGCGTGCCGCCCATGCCGACAAAATCGTCCACAAGGACATATTCCACATCAGGGGTCACCAGCCCCTCGAAACGAGCCTGCCTGGCCAACCGAGAAAACCCATCTGCACCGGTGTGAAAAACGACATTGGCCTGATAAATATCACTGTCCACAGGCCAGCCCAGAGCTTGTCCAAGAAAATCCGCAAAAATTTCGGGAATGGCGTTCACTGCGCCACGCTCGAACGCATGGGCACTCACCAGCGTAGGGCGGTGCCCAGCCAGCAAGTTCAACAGCTTTTGTGTTTGTTCTGCACTCTGCGTGTCGCTCACCAACTGAATGGCTGCGTTGCCATCTCCTGCTTTGGCCGCTGCGTAGGCCGAATGTTGCTTCACCGCCGACTCACTGGCGTGAATCAGCACATCGGGGAAGTTGCCCCAAGGTGTGCGCGGCGGGTGGATCGGTTTTGGCATGACCGCATTTTGGCACGCCCCTCAATTTGATTTAGAGAGAAACCCCCATGACACTCAAACCCTGGCGCGAAATCGCCGTTCCGCATGAAGACGTGCTGCGTGGCACGTTCCAGCAAGCCGAGTTCGCCGCCGATCTGTCGCGCGTCCACGATGGCACGGCAACGCCGGAATACCAAAACCCGGCGCTGTTCTTCCAGCGCACCTTCATCACCGAGGGCATGCGCTTGTTGCTGGACTCCGTGGTGAAGCGCTTGGTGGGCAAAGGTGGCGATCCGGTCATCCAGTTGCAAACGGCTTTCGGCGGCGGCAAGACCCACACCATGCTGGCGGTCTATCACCTGGCCAAAGGTAATGCGTTAGCCAGCGACCTACCCGGCGTGCCTGCCATTCTGGATGCAGCCGGGGTGACCGAGCTGCCGCGTGCGCGCATTGCGGTGCTGGACGGCATCAAGTTATCACCCAACCAACCGGTGCAGCGCCAGGACGGTGCTGCCACGCAAGCCATTCGCACCCTGTGGGGCGATCTGGCGTGGCAACTGGGCAAGGCCGAGGGCTACGCGCTAGTGGCGGATGCCGATGCCTCAGGCACGTCGCCCGGCAAGGCGGTGCTGGAAGCCCTGCTGAGCCGCTACGCACCATGCGTGATTTTGATGGACGAGCTGGTGGCCTACGTGCGCCAGTTTGAAGAGGGCAAGACGTTGACGGGCGGCAGTTTTGACTCCAACCTGAGCTTTGTGCAAGCGCTGACCGAGGCGCTAAAGGCCGTGCCCACGGCGGTGCTGCTGGCCTCCTTGCCCGAGTCCGAAAGAGAGGCGGGCAGCCAGCACGGCGCGAAAGCGCTGGCCTCGCTGTCGCACTACTTTGGCCGCATTCAGGCGCTGTGGAAACCAGTGGGCACCGAGGAGGCGTTTGAGATCGTGCGCCGCCGCCTGTTCAGCACCATCAACGACAAACTGGCTGCAGAATCGGTGTGCCGGGCCTTTGCAGACTTCTACACGGCCAACAGTGCCGACCTGCCGCGCGAGACGCAGGAGAGCCGCTACTTCGATCGGCTGATGCACGCCTACCCGATTCACCCCGAGGTGTTTGACCGGCTGTATGAAGACTGGTCCACGTTGGACAGTTTTCAGCGCACCCGTGGCGTGCTCAAGCTGATGGCCAAGGTGATTCACCGCCTGTGGCAAGACAACGACAAAGACGCGCTCATCATGCCGGGCAGTTTTCCGCTGGCCGATGTGGACACACGCAACGAATTGATGAATTACCTGCCACCTGGCTGGGACCCTGTGGTGGAGCGTGATGTGGATGGCGAGCGGGCAGAAACCACGGAGATTGAAAACCGCGATACCCGCTTGGGTAGCGTGCAAGCCTGCCGCCGCGCTGCGCGGGCCATCTTTTTGGGTAGCGCGCCCACTACCACCGCCCAGATGGTGCGCGGCCTGGAGCTGGAGCGCATTGTGTTGGGCGTGGCGCAGCCGGGCCAGCAGGTGGGTATTTACAAGGACGCGCTGCGCCGCTTGGGCGACCGCCTGCACTACCTGAACAGCGGCAACAACCGTTTCTGGTTTGACACCCGTCCGAACCTGCGCCGCGAGATGGAGGAGCGCAAGCGCCGTTTTCAGGACAAGGAGGATGTGTTCCCCGCCATTCGCGAGCGCATGCAGCGCAGCTTTGCATCGGGCGTGTTTGGTGGCACCCACATCTTCACCGCCAGCGGTGACGTGCCCGACGATTGGCAACTGCGCCTGGTGGTGCTGCCGCCCGATGCAGCGTTCAGCCGCAGCGGCCAGAGCCTGGCGATTGCACGCGCGGCAGACATTTTGAAACACCGGGGTGAGCAGCCGCGCTTCAAGCAAAACCGGCTGATCTTCCTGGCGGCAGACTTTGACAGCGTGAGCCGCCTGAAAGATCAGGTGCGCTCTACCTTGGCATGGCAGTCCATCGTAAGCGACATCAAAGAGATGAAGCTCAACCTAGACCAGTTCCAGTCCCGGCAAGCCAGCGCTAGCGCTGAGGATGCCAACGATGCCTTGCGCCGCATGATTCGCGAAACCTACAAGTGGATGCTGGCGCCCATGCAAGAGGCCAAGCCGGGCAAAGGACTGTCAGAAATTCAGTGGGAACACTGGCCTGTCAACCCGGGAGCGCCCAACCTGTCGCAGGAAATGGAGCGCGTGCTGAAGGAGAACGAACTCCTGATTGCCGAATGGGCACCCATCCACCTGGCCAAGGTGCTGAAAGACTGGTTCTGGAAAGATGGCGTTGAAGCGGTCAGTGCGCTAAACGTATGGCAGCAGAGCTGCCAGCAGCTGTATCTGCCTCGCATCAAGGATGACGTGGCGTTTCAAAACACGATGGCGATGGGTGCGGAAAGCCGGGACTTTTTTGGCTTTGCGCAGGGCAAGGAGCAAAGCGAAGACGGGCCGCGTTATGTAGGCTTCAGCTTTGGCACACGCACAACGCCCATTCTGGACAATGCTCTGTTATTGATAGCGCCTCACGCAGCATCCACGTGGGCTAGCGCATTAAAAGCTACTGAAGATGTCACCCGCTCCGCGCCAACCGCCCCACCGGCAGCGACCACAGGCACAGCAACCGACCCTATTGGCGACGGCACAACCGCGCCCCCAATCAAAAAGCAGTTTTACGCCAGCATTGAACTTGACCCGATTCAGGCCAAGAAGCAGTTCGCCGATTTGGTGGACGAAGTGGTGATGCAATTCACATCTCGCCCCGGTGTGAAGGTCAAAATAGCCATCGAAATTCAAGCCGAATCACCAACCGGCTTTGACGATGGCGTGCAGCGTGCAGTCAAAGAAAACTGCAAGGTGCTGCGGTTCAACAATGCAGAGTTTGAGAGCCCTGGGGAATAACTAGCCCGCCCCAGCCCCCAGCAAAAAGTCCGTCTTGCCCAGCTCCACGCCGTTGTGCCGCAAGATGGCATAGGCGGTGGTGGCGTGAAAGTACACATTGGGCGTGGCCCAGTGCTTCAAATACGCTTCGCCCGCCATGGTTCGGGTTTTGTCGCGGCCCACAGGGAAGGTAATCTCTTTGTCCTCGCTCCCGTTAACTTGCTCGGGGGTCACCGTGTTCAAGAAATCAATGGTTTTCTGGATGCGCACTTTCAGCTCAGCCAGGGTGGTTTCAGTGTCGTCAAACTTGGGGGCATCAATGCCGCCCAAGCGCGCCACGCACAGCTTAGCTGCGTCACAGGCAATCAGCACTTGGCGTGTAAAGGGCAGCATGTCAGGCGCCAAACGAAACTGCGCCAACACGATGGAGTCGTATTTTTTGGCGTCGGCATGGGCCTGCGCTTTGTCCAAAAAATGGCTGAGATTGCCCAGCACGGTGGTAAACACTGGCACGCTGGCCGAATACATGGAAATCGTCATACAA
>JBEANP010000011.1:0-20152 GCA_041165385.1 Pseudomonadota bacterium
CGCTTGGCCGGAATGACGGCCAGGCAACTGTTGGTGTCCCCCAGCACCAGCATAGCTTCGGGCTGCACGTCGGCCAGCACCTGGTCCACGGCAATGATCAGGTTGCCAATGGTGTGCGCCGCGCCGCTGCTATCCGCTGCGCTGTTCAAAAAATAGTCCGGCTTGCGAACACTCAGATCGTCAAAAAACACCTGATTCAGTTCGTAGTCGTAGTTTTGCCCCGTGTGCACCAGTACATGCTCGCAATGCTCATCCAGCCGGGCCAGCACACGCGAGAGACGAATGATTTCTGGCCGTGTACCGACCACTGTCAAGACTTTAAGTTTTTTCATGTGCAAGAATAAAGGATAGCGGGAGTAGCCTACAACGGGGACGCAAAGGTGTCCGGGCGGGCACGATCAAACACCTCGTTGGCCCAAAGCATTACGATCATTTCAATGGTGCCAATGTTTGTAATGTCATGTGTCCAGCCGGGTACGGTTTCAACAACCTCGGGCTCGTCGCTCGTGGTGACCAACTCGTGCACGCGTCCGGTTTGCATATGTCTGAACTTGAAACGCGCAGCCCCCTTGATGACCAGAAACTTTTCAGTCTTACTGTGGTGATAATGCCCCCCCCGAGTAATACCGGGATGCACAGTGAAAAAAGAAAACTGCCCAGAGTCTGGCGTTTTGAGCATCTCGACGAATACGCCACGCCGATCAGCATACTGCGGCACGGCATAAGCAAAGGACTCCACGGGCAGATAGCTCACATAAGTGGCATAGAGCGCTCGCACCAATCCGGTACCCACGCGCTCAGTCATCAGCGTGGTGCGGCTGTCCCTAAAGGTCTGAATCTGACGTGCTAGTTCGCCAACGGTGGTGGTGTACTGCGGTGCCACCGTGGCAAAGTTACTCTGCTCCGCATCCGCATCGGTACCATACATCAATTGAATAAAGCGTTCGATCACATCATCCACATACACCAGCGTAACGAACGCCGCCGGGTCATTCACACGGATGGACAGACCACGCGCAATGTTGTGGCAAAACGTGGCCACAGCCGAGTTGTAATTGGGCTTGCACCATTTGCCAAATACATTGGGCAGCCTGAATATATGCACGGGCAATTGGTGGCTGCGCGAGGCTGCCATCAGGGCATCTTCCGCTTCGAGCTTGCTCTGCCCATATAAGTTGTCGCGCCCAGCCTGAGTAGAAGACGTATAGATGATTGGAATTTTTTTACCCGTCGTCTCGGCTGAGGCACACACCGCCTGGCACAGCGCCTGCGTCAAGCCCACATTACACGTAATGAACTCTTTCGGGCCTTGCGGGCGGTTGACCCCGGCCAGATGAAACACAAAGTCGACGTCCTCCAATAGAGAAGGCAACTGCGCCATGTCATCACTGCGGGTGAAGCACACCACCTGCACGTCTTGGCGTTCGGCCAGGTGCAGCTGCAAGTTCTTACCGACGAACCCATTGGCTCCGGTAATCAGCACCCTCATGTTGTCATTCCTCCGCCACCGCGTTTTCACCGCGTGCGATGCGCTGCATAAAGTCCAGCTTGAGCAGCAACGCCTTCATTGCCGCCACATCAAGCCGGATAGTGTTGTGCGAGTTATAGTCTTCACCGTGTGTGCTTTGGGTGATGCGCTGCTCGCCCTGCTCCACAAATTTGGCATAGTTCAAGTCGCGCCCGTCGGGTGGCACGCAGAAGTAGTCACCCCGGTCGTCAGCACAGGCTATCTCTTCACGGCTGAGCAACGCTTCATACAACTTTTCGCCATGGCGTGTGCCGATCTGACGCACCTCGTGCGCAGGCTTGCCCATCAGCTCCAAAATGGCTTGCGTGAGCACCTCTACCGTTGCGGCGGGGGACTTTTGCACAAAAATGTCGCCGTTACTGCCATGCTCAAATGCATACAAAACCAGCTCCACAGCGTCGTCTAGCGTCATCATGAAGCGCGTCATGGTGGGGTCGGTGACGGTGATTGGTTTACCCGCCAACACCTGCTCCACAAACAACGGGATCACCGAACCACGAGAAGCCATCACGTTGCCATAACGGGTGCCACAAATGACCGTGTTGGTGCCCTCAAGGTTGCGACTGGCGGCCACCATCACTTTTTCCATCATGGCCTTGCTGATGCCCATGGCATTGATTGGGTACACCGCTTTATCTGTGCTCAGACACACCACGCGCTTGACGCCATTAATAATGGCGGCCTCCAGAACGTTCTCCGTGCCCAATACATTAGTACGGACAGCTTCCATAGGGTGGAACTCGCAGGACGGCACCTGTTTCAAGGCTGCGGCGTGGAAAGCGTAGTCCACACCTCGCATGGCTGAACTAACGCTGCGAATATCACGCACGTCGCCAATGTAAAACTTCAGTTTGGGATGCGCATAGCGCTTACGCATGTCATCCTGTTTTTTTTCATCGCGGCTGAAAATGCGAATCTCTGCAATCTCGGTGTCTAAAAAACGCTTCAGCACCGCCCCACCAAATGACCCTGTTCCGCCCGTTATCAGCAATGTTTTGTTCGCGAATTCTTTCATTTTCAAACAGCCTTGATGACTTTCTTTAGCAATTGTTTCAGTGACTTGGGTAGCAGGTACTGCACTAGGCGCTGTGATTTGATACGCAACGCTGACTTAATGCCAGCCGAAAAGCCCGGTCGCAGCGACCTGACATTTTTTAACACGCCGATCAGCGCGGCCTCATAGGCTTCATAGACCGTTTTTGGTTCCGGCCCCAAGGCCCGATAGGACCCAGACAGGCGGTCAAAGCTGCCATTCGACAGCAACTGAAACTGGTGGAAATGGTAAAAAACCAGCTGCGTGTCGTCCACAGTGATGATTCCCTGCCAGTCCAGCCCGAAGCGGTACTGCGAGTAATTCCAAGGGGCGACGCCTGCACCCTTGTGCTGCAAAATGTGTAGGCGACTGAACTTACCCGGCCACTGGTCCAAATATTTCTGGTCACCCATCCGGTCTTGCTCGAGCCGGTGGAAGCACCACTCGATGCACTGCTCGCGCCAGCGGGCCAAGCAAGCCATTCCCTGCTCGTCCCGACGGAAGCCTACCCACTCCACGCAGAAACGACCATTCACTTCCAGATTCTTAAACGCTTGGGGAAATCGGTGCTCGACGATGACGATCGATGCATCTCCGATCTCATCGAACACCGGCTGCAGAGGCGAGTAGAAATACAGGTCAGCGTCCAGATAAGTGATGGCATCTATGCCTAGGTTGTGTTCGAGCACATACCAGGGCAGACAGGGAGACAGGGTCCAACAATATTCAGCCATGCTGCGACCAGGCTTGACCGCCAGCAGCGCGTCGTCTTCTACATCCTGTAGCGACAGGCAGGTCACATACGGTAGTTCCAACTGCTCAAGAATCTCGCGCGTCGGACCATCCATGCACAGCACGTGCGCGTGCGCGTCGGGGCAATGCTGGTTCAGGGTACGTAACATGGCCACGCCCTTGAGCAGGTAGTTGCTATCGAACAGGGTACAAAAGTGGGGCATAGTCAGGCGACTTTCTTGCGACACACATAAGTCCGGGTGGCACTGCCAACTCCGCGACTTACGGTTTCGTCCAGTGTGAAGGTAGCCAGCAGTTCCAGCCCGTTATCAGTTAGCAGCTGCAGGAACTGCGGTTCATTGAAGTGTATCTCGACCGTCTCCACACCGTAGGCCTGCTTGCGGTAGTACTTATTTGGCGGCCCCAGCACTACAGGTGTGCGATGAAAGATCGCATAGCGGCTGGCAACCCGGGCAGTCTCAGCCACTGCGGCTTGGTACTCCGGGATATGCAGCAGACAACAGCCGGCGATCACTAGATCGTAGGCGCTGTCCGCATATTTGAGCGACGTCGCGTCCTGCACGCCGAACTGCAATCCAGGATAACGCTGCCGAGCCATGGCAACAAAGGCGTCTGAATAGTCGCAACCTGCATAGTCCACATCCAGTCCTGCAAGCTCGAAGACCTCCGAGTAGTAGCCACTGGAGCACCCCACTTCCAGTACGCGCAGTTTTCCTGCACCACCCTGCAAGCCGCGCAAGCTCTTGACCATGACATCAAACACATCGATCGCCGCGCCATGGCGGTACTCTGAAAGTTGTCGATCCACCAATTCGCGCTGCCTGACGGGCAAATCATCATGCTTCCAGGCCGTGCGTAAGCGAATAGATTCGCTGCCCACCTCATCTCCGAGCATCTCGACGTAAGGGGTTGACACGCCTCGCTCCGGCATCACAAGCCGCAGTCCACACTTGAGCATGCTCTTCAGTCGGGGGGAATGATTGATCAACGCACGTAGTTGCTTTTTCATTTGGCAGACCTCGCCAGATACTGCGCCAACACCGGCACCAGTTCCTCCATGCGCCGCTGGTAGGTGTGCTCGCGTAGCGTACGGGCCTGACCGGCCAGTGCGATGGCATGCGCCTCATCGGGATGGGCAATGTAGTAACGAATCAGCTCTGCCGCTTCTTCTGGACTGGAGTAGGCCACCACCTCCTTGCCCACTTCGAACAACTCGTCCAAGTTGTCCTTACGGTCGGTGATCAGTAAAGTGCCCACGCCAGTGGCCTCGTACAGGCGCATGTTGTTGGCATAGTTTTCGGCCACGTTGATATGCCGATTCAACGTGACCCGACTGCGCGCCAGCGCCCTGTACATATCGAGACCCCAGACCTCACCATGGTGTCGCGCTTTGATGGAGGAAGACGATGGCAAACTTTTTGCTCCGTAGCCGAAAAATTCGATCGGCGTGGTTCGCGCCAACTGCTCCAACATCGGCAACGCTTTGCCATGGTGGCGACTAATGCCGCCGACAAAACTGGCATTGACATCTTTCGCGACGGGGCCCAATGCTTCCAACACGCGCGTGTCAAAACCAATCTTGAAATATTCAGAATGGATGCCTTGTGCGCGCAAACGGGGTACGAAATGCAGGAATGACGTGAGAATCAGGTCGTATCCCTTGCGGTAATTTTCCGGCGGCAGTGGACTCGCAATTTGGCCCACGATCAGTTTGACGAACGGCCGCAGCTCCGTCAATTTTTGCGGCGTCAAAAACCACAAGTCCTGGCAATACAAAACATCGGGGCGCGTCGCTTTAATTTGCGCCACGACAATTTCAACCAAACCCGGCAACGCCGACAACCACGGACCGATTACGGGCAATCGCAAGGCGCGTTGTGGCAGATTCAACGCCAGTTCACTAATGACGACGCCATTTTCACGCGCCCACGTTTTTTGCAACGGCGTGCAGTTCACGATCAAATCCTCGGCCTCATGCCCCAGCGTCTTGAGGTGACGGGAATAAAAATCGGAAGTGCCGAAAAGTTGTGCAAGCAAACATTGTTTTTGTGCTGCGTAGCTCTGCCGCGCCAATGCCGGGTCGGCCGCGTAGCGGGCGCTCAGAAAGCGCGGGTAATACGTATCCAGCAAAACGATGCGCATGATTTAGTGTGAGCTGGAACCCATCGACTGCGCGTGGGGTGGTGTTGCGCCAATCGGCAACACCTCATCCGCCAGCGCTGCAATTTCGGGGTCGTGGGTAATAAAAATAATGATGCCGTCCTGCATGCGCGCCCGCAGTTTGGCGACCACGTCCGCGCGCGTTACAGGGTCCAGCGCACTTGTGGCTTCGTCCAAAATCAGCACGTCGGGCCGCCGAATCAGCGCACGGGCAATCCCGAGTCGCTGGCGTTGTCCGCCAGAAAAATTCTCACCGAGATACGAAAGCCGAGTGTCCACGCCGCGCTCCAGCGATTGCACCATTTCAGCCAAATTAACGATGCCCAAGGCTTCCAGCAGTTCCCGATCTTCCGCCAGCGCACCCAGCAATAAATTTTCTTTGACTGTCGTAGAGAATATTTTCGGCTGCTGCTCGACCAACATAAAGCGCGATCGAGCGGCATCCAATGACAACGCACCGGCGTTGACCATGACCGAGCCGCTATCTGGCAGGCTCAAGCCCAGCAAGATGTCGGCCAACGTCGATTTTCCGGCACCCGAAGGTCCAACCACGGCATATGTGCGGCCCGCCTTAAACTGAAAATTGACGTCGTTGAGTACGATGCCGCGGTCGCCGTAACTGAATGTCACACCTTGCAAATCTAGTTGATGCACAGCGACTGGCGCACTGGCAATGTCAGGCGCAACGTCTTCTTGCGCCAATTGAACCAGCGTTCCGATATCTTTCACCGCCCGCAAATCGGTCAGTAATTGCGCTCCTGCCGTCACCATTTGTCCCAGCGATACGAATACGCGGATAACGATCACGGTGCCTGCGAATAATGCGGCGTCGGACATTCCTACTTCCGCACCAGGTCGCATCAACACGGCGGCCACGCACAACAAACCGATCGCAGGGAAAGCCTTGACACCTAATTTGATCGCGTCCATTTCAACCAATGTTTTGATGTACGACTGAATTTGCGTGGCATAGGTATGCATGACAAATCGTTCTCCGTGGAGTGAACGAATCGAGCGCAAACTATTCAGTGCTTCGACAAAGGTGGTTCCCGCCTCCCGGGACAGCACGGACGAACTGGCGTTCAGACGAATAATGCGACGCATCAGGAAGACAACCAGCACCAGACTCAGCGACAAAAAGCCCATCACGCCAACAAACAATCCCCAAGAAAACTGATAAAGCACGAGGATACCAACTCCAGCCGTCATCAGACCGACCACCGTCTGCAGGCCACTCGCCACAATGGTGCCGCTTTTAAAGGTGTCGTCTCCCGCCAGCGAGATGTAGTGCCCAACCGATCGGGTGTAAACCTGACCCATGGGTTCCTTTTGCAAGATATGACCAAAGATTTTTCTGCTCAAATTTTCGTGAATCTGCTTGCCTAACTTGGTGGTCAAAACGGTCAATGCGTAGCCGAGCATGAGGCGCGCTGCCATCAAAACAAAAAACAACCAGATCCACGTGCGAAATACTGGCTGCAACCCCAACAAATCAGCCACGATAGCCCATACGCCTTGGACGGCACCGCTGGGCCCTTTGCCGGGTGCCATCGGAATCATCAGACTGGTGGCTGCGTATTCCAAAATTAACGCCACAAACGTTAACGCCAGCACCACGTAAAAAAGACGAAACCGGGCTGCCAGATAAGCGATAAAACTTTGTAGCTGAAAGAGATAGCCTGTTTGCGGCCGAATTTCGTTTGACATTACGATTCCTGGTCCAATTGCAGCACAGCCAACAGACCCGCTGCGCGAGGATCTTGGGGTGACCATTCAAAATGTAGCAATCCGTCCCCGTCCGGTATAGCTTCGAAGCTGACCTCGGATTCGCCGACCTCCACGGTGCGCCATTGTCCTCCGTGTTGCATGCGTGCCGGTTTGGAAGTAATAACGCGCATCCGGATAGACTGTGCTGGTGCAGTCTCCAGAGCCACCGTAAAAACCGATGCCGCACGCCATCCGCCACGTATAAGGGCCTGATCCAGCGTGGTCACAGACAAACCCCATTGCGCGAATCCCGCATAAAAGTACGGAAGGTGCTCGGGCCGACTCGCGTCCAACTTTTTTGGCGGCTGGAAGTCCAGCCTCTTGCGAATAACCCGCGCGGGAGCCCCAGCGACGACGGAATACGGCGGCACATCGCGCGTTACGACTGCATTCGCTCCGATTACGCAGCCGCGCCCGATCGTCACGCCAGGCGCCACCACCACGTGAATACCAAACCAGCAATCCTCACCAACGAAAATCGGACGCGTACCCAACGCTGGGTTCGAGGTGCTTCGCACGGCCACAGCGGCGTCTTGCCAGCGGATCGGCAACGCCGGCGCGTCTCTGAAGTGATGCCAAGCAGACGATAAGTACAAATTCGGCCCGCAAACACAACCCGCACCAATCGTCACATCACCCAAAATAATAGAGCGACTCTGCAAGCTTGTATGCGCACCAATTTGTATGCATGATGCGGCACTGAGTTCGCAGTCATCGCCCACAAATACCGATTCACCCAACAAGATTGATCCATCGGAAGGTACTGAAAGCCGCGTTCGGCGTCCTATCGTGAATGCGCCGGGAAGTGCCAACTTGCCATGTACCACTGCATCCGAGGTCGGATGCATGCCAGCCGCCGCCGCAACCACTGCACGATTGCCAACAAACCGCAGGCGATGCAACGGATCGGCAAGAAACCACCGCAACGTTTTGATCATCGACCGCAGACGCATTACAAATACGCCTTATAGACATCAGCTGCGCGATCGATCAGTGCCTGCAGGGCAGACACGCGCTCCTGCGGAATCGTCGCTTTCGGGTAATCCGCACCAAACAACGAATTGCTCAATTGCAGCTGCAACACCAACCGCGCATTGCCCGACACCGGATTGCCCTTGTGCAGGCCACGGGTATCTTCCACAATGATGGTGCCCCGCGGAGCGGCGAACCGGACCTCGCGGGCTACACCATAATGCCCCAATACCTCATTGTCCGACAAACGTACGTAGCCACGATTCAGAAAATGCTGCGGAATTCCACCGCTTTGGTGAGAGCTTTCAATGAACGAATGCGGTCCATCCTGCGGACCAACATCGGTCAGGTACACAAAGATTTTCAACCACTTCAACCGATCTAAGTCAAAGTGGTAAAACTGCGCCGCCTCTGAATCGGGCCGAGTGTGAAACGCGGTGTGCCACCACATGGACAACACGTCAAAACGCGGGCGCGCCTGAAGATAGCTTTCAGCCAATGCGAGCAGTGAAGGGTCGGCCATGAGCGTTTGTACATCAGGTTGCGCCAACAAACTGGACGGCGCGTAGTCGTAACGCACCGCCAAAGGCTGTTGCGAGTTGTATAGCGCCAATTTGGGAGTGCATGACTTTTCCTCGCCATCCATCGGGCGCACCGTTGCCGGCGTGTTCAAGGCGTACTGCATCAAGCGATCACAAGCATCTACAGGCAGGGCGCCAGAAAAGCTTACGTAACCTTTTTCGCGCAATTGAGTGAGCGCAGCACTTCCCGCTTCGCTCGACATATCACCCAAGATGCCTGTTTTCGAAAACAACGGCAGCGGCTTATGCCAACGACTGATCCACTCGCTGCACCACTGGTTGAATCGCCCTCCCGACGCACAAAAGAAGTAAATCATGGCTTGCTGGGAACGGGTGCTGTTGCGACCTCGAAAACGGTAATCAGCCCATCCCAGCAACAGGAAAAAAGCGTGCCCAACGGTGTAAATCGCTTTGTTAGCCAATCGCTTGAACATAAAAATCCGGAGGTTAAATTAATGACTTATTGCAACGCATTCGCCACCATGCCATCCACGAATCGCCCAAACGCAGGCAGTCGCGCCAAGTATTCAAAATCTTGGAGGATCGTACGGGTGGACTCTTCGTTCGGGACCAACGTATCGGAGTTATTACAGGATCTCCAAAAATTGACGAACGCCGTGCGCAAAGCCACCGCATCGTCATCGCCATAGAGGTTGTGCATGTAATAAAACATCAGCGCTTGTCGCTTCAGCTCGTCGACAGAAAGCGTGTTCTCGCGGTATGCGGCTAACTTTGCCCGGTATTCGGCGCGCGTTGTCGCCGTCCTTGAAAAGCCAAACGAGTGATGCGGGTGCCTGGCACAGCAAATACTGGGAATGCCCAAATAGGCCAACTCGTGTGCCACCGTTCCATACGCAGTAATTCCGCAAACAATACCCGCTTGAGCTAATTGGACATTACTCGCAGTCGCAGGTAGCAATTGCAGGCCTGGATAAGTCTTACACAACTCACCCAAGGCCTCATCACTGAGACTGATTTGATTCGGATGGGGCTTCAAAAAAAACGTTGCACTGGCACTGCGAAGACCATCGATCGTGAAGCAAATCCATTGCCAAAAATCATTAAAGATAAGATCTGGATACACATGCGGACTATCGTAAAAATCGTGCAGAAAGATCACGACAGAACCATTCAGGTTAGACGGGAGCGGGACCGTGTCATTACCATACGCGGATTGGCGCATGTAACTCGTGGCCGCATCAATGCAGCCGGACAAGCGTCGCTCCAGCAATACGCGCGCATCTTCCAATCGAGACGCCTGCTCGGAAAGCGCTTCAAACGTGGTCCTAAAATCGGAATAGTCCAGCGTCTGGTAGGGGTCAGAAATAGACAAACACTTACCAAACCGGTTCAGATTTCCAAACGACCAGACTTTGACGCCGTGCTTTAAGGCAACGCGCGTCGGTATGCCATGCTCCAGATATGTGGTGTAAGACGTCAGATACCAGCTCGGCTTCTTCGCATCAAAATAGGCCTCGGCTTGGCGCGCGTCGCGCAAGGCCTGCCAAATTAAGCGTCTGACAAACGGGTCATGAAAATCAAACTGCGCCTGCGGTTTAAACCGCAAATAGGAGCAAATAACCAAGTCGGCAACTTCAATGTCGTTGATTTTCAGAGACGGTTGCTCCATGCGCGCTTGCCCTTGAAAATTCAACCATATACGCCGTGATTCCACGTAGTCCAGCAAATCGGCCACCGGATGCTGCCATGTGGCGCAGCGATAAGCCACGGCATCGAACACACGCACGTAGGCCCGGATCCAAGGTCGCATTACAAGCCAGGCTACAAGTCCAGACCGCTTCATTTCAGCCAGCGGACCGGCGCCAATGGCCCCATTCACGCTGCGCACCACAATCAATTCGGACCGCGCAACACCGCGCGCCTTAAGTTGCTGCGACAGTGCACCAAATAGTAAAAAATAAAATTTATCAGTAACGGACTGCGCCGTCAGCAAACCCGAAGCCGAATGGGAGAGGCGCGCCTCAGAAAGTCCATCAAAAGAATCTGGCCGCACCCCCGCTTCATGGGGAAACCGTGCAAAGAATGCACCAAGCTTTCGGAGGAGGCCAGCGATGTTAAATACCATTCGTTAAATAGTTTGTGAGGTTGTCAGCGCGTCTGTCAAGCTAAAAGATCCCAGGTCAACGCATCCCCGCGTTTGGCGGAGGTCGCCAATTTCCTCCCCAAAACCAGCAACAAATACTTGGACGTGAGGGGGCCACCCGGTCGAATTGCACGCACGTTGTTCTGGGTCAAAACGTCGCCTGCGGCCAAGTCTTGCGTAATCCGAAGTCCGCGACGGTATTTCAACGATTTCATTTCAGCGGCTGTGGGCCCATACGAAACACCGCCCAGTGACTGCCACGCACGCTTCGTTTCGACCACCAAACTGGCCATTTCGTGAGGCTCCAGCGAAAAAACGGAATCAACGCCACCATCCGCTCGCGCAAGTGTGAAATGCTTTTCTATCACCGTTGCGCCCAAGGCCACGCTCGCGACGCTGACGCCAACACCCAGCGTGTGATCAGACAAGCCCACTTCGCAACCGAACAACTCCCGCATGTGCGGAATGGTAAGAATATTGGTGTCAACGGGCGGCGCTGGGTAAGAACTGGTACATTTCAAAAGCACAAGATCACGGCATCCCGCGCTACGCGCCGCTTCAACCGCATCGCCAATTTCGGCAACGGTGGCCATCCCGGTCGAAATAATCATCGGTTTACCAGTCGATGCGGCCTTGCGGATGAGCTCTAGGTCCGTATTTTCGAACGATGCAATTTTGTAGCAAGGCGCCCCGAGCGACTCCAGGTAATCAACTGCCGACGCATCAAACGGACTGCTGAACGCAATCAGCCCAAGTTCGGCGGCCCGGTCAAAAATCGCCTTATGCCATTCCCACGGCGTATGCGCTTCTGCGTATAACTTATAGAGCGTGGTGCCGTGCCAGAGATTGTTTTTATCGGCCACATAGAAGTCGCCTTCAGCCAAATCCAGCGTCATGGTGTCGGGCGTATAAGTCTGAATCTTTAACGCATGTGCGCCACTCTTAGCCGCTGCCTCCACAATTTCCAGCGAGCGTGGCAGCGACTGATTGTGATTGCCTGACATTTCCGCAATCACGAAAGGCGCTGCATCCCGCCCAATGCGCCGGCCCGCCAATTCAAATCCTGCATTCGCTGCCATGGTCAGACTCTTAAAAAGTTTAGAAGGACATAAACCGACGGATCATATCGATTCGGTTTGCGCTCGTAATCGAGAAATAATGCCGCGTCTGCGATGTTCCAGGAAACATGACCGATCAACAGCATGCTCATAAGCGTGTCCGCGCCACCAATTCGAAGATAGGGTTCTTGTAGCGCCGCTCCGGGCTGCAATTCATGCGCAGCTTCTTCAGCCAGACTCACCGAAAAGCGCCGCCCGCTGTCCAAAAATTCGAGAATGAACTGCGTATCCGGAAAGGTATTGCGACGGCGCTGTACATCCCAGAGGCGCGCGCGAGCATATTGGACCAAGCGGTCAATCGGAACCGATGGGCCAAACGTTACGCGCTCATGGTCGTAGTTGGCGTCCGACAAATGGGTCTGAATGTATGCATCGCGTTCCGCTTCGGTGAAAAACCGGTATGGCTCATTAGGCGTTTTCTGTTCTGTGCTCAGATCAAATGACTGACCAGAATTCAACAACAAAAGTTGGGCTGACAACCCCGCCGCATCCACCTGCTCGACCACAACACCCGGACAGGATCCATGCGAAATATAACGATTCAAATACGCGCGTTCGCCAGCAACCACATACTGATCTGCAAACGGCACAACGTGCTTCGGTGCAATGGATTTGGTGTTTTCAATAAAGCCCGCGATACGTGATCGCAGAATCCGGTCGCGCTCCGCCAGCTTTTCGTCACCCGACAAATTGCTGTAGCAACCGGGATACCCAGATCCACCGGAATACGGCAACAAAGCCAAATCTATTTCCGGATAATTTTCCTTCAGGTATGCCACGCCGGCTGGGTGAGGCTGGCAGTCGTTGGCGTTAAAAACTATTTTTCCACCCCAACGAATCACGATCGATGAGTCGATCAAGTAGGCCATCTCATTACCGGGATCGGCTTCAATCATGTCGACGAAAAGATCGTCTGCGATTTGAAGACCTTTGCGGGGCGGAACCAAATGAATTTTGGCAAAATCGAAACCATTGGCACGCAAAAAATTCAGAACAAAATTCGGCCGCCGATCCATTATGATGATCTGCGCATCCCGGTTGATATGCCGGATCGTTCCGGCTGAACAATGGTCTTCGTGAATGTGCGAAATATAGACGTAATCAAAGCGCCCCAATTCCTCCAGCGAAACCAAAGCTGGGGGCCAATGAAACCATGACCCATGAAAAATTCCGTCGTCAAGCCACGGATCGAACAGCATGCGTTTCCCATTATGCTCGACGATGGCCGTTGCTCCTCCGATATTGGTAAATTTCATTTCACTTAGCCTTTCTTTGCGTAAGCGATCACTTGCCGTCCCAAATTGAGTCCCGCCAGCGACTGATAAAAGGCGCTAAGCAACTCACTCTTGCCCAATTTTCGCAAGTTGGTTTCAAATGCCATGCGCCGCTCGTGGCACAAGCGGCCAAGCGGCCCATTTCCGACATAGTTTTCTCCCATCAACATAAATATTTCCATGGGAAATGAAGCTTCCAAATGGGACACGGCAAGACCAGCGCCTTTGAGCAGTGCAGCCAGTGAATCGGCATCGAAATAATTCAAATGTGCAGGTGGTGCGACCCACCACTCCGGCAGCCCATGCAATTGCTGCGCAGCCATTTGGAACGCGTTGAAGTCGTTGGGCACCTCAATAATCAATACTCCCTCCTCAGCAAGGGCCGTAGAAATAATTTCGTTCACCACGCGCACCGGATCAGCCAAATGCTCCAGTACGTTCATCATCAACACAACGTCAAACCGACGGCCCTGAAAAACGTCCATGCTTTCCATGCCAGCGCGAACGCATTCCAAGCCCTGACTTTGCACGTATGCGACTGCTTCAGGCGCCGGATCGAAGCCGGAACAACGTGCACCTTTCTTGGCAAGATACTGCAGCGTCTGGCCCCAACCGCATCCGATATCCAGAATGCTTAGCGTATTCAGTGGTCGGTGCAGAATCTTCGTAATATTTACCGCGATGTCTTCGCGGTGGGCATCATGGAATTCTTGGTCTGCCTCCTGAACCTCAAGACTCGAATTGTTAAACGCCTTGTATTTGGCGCTGTAAAACTCCTCGGCATAAAACCGCGTAATTTGTTCTGGTGTCGGGCTCGGAGTAACCTGGAAAAAACCAAACTCAGGGTGCTTTACTACTTTGTGGTTGCTCATATCAATCAGTTCAGTCTTGTGAAATTTTGCGAATTGCTTCGACATTTGGTCGCATATATTTTTGACATGCTTGCCAGCCCAAATGCGCGGCCACATCAAGTATTGACAAGTGGCTATGGAATTGGGCTGTCTCGCGCTGCGGATACGGAGTTGGCTGAAAGTCATGCACCAGCAACTGCACTGAAGTGTGCTGCGTAAATGCATCTTCCTTCAGATAGTCCAGCGCACCCGGAGGCGTCACATATTCGGTGGCACCCAGCTTCTCTAAAATTTGAATGAGCCGTGCCGACCGAACGCCCGGTATGTCCAATTGACTGCTACACAATGTCGGCGTTGTGATAGACAAACGCTCTCGAAATTGCGCTAGCAATGCCATATTGAGATCCGCTAAGCACACCAAACTTTCGTCTGCCATGGGCGCAATCGCCGATACCATTTCACGCGAGAAAGGATGCCGTGCGTAGGCATTCGACAATAGCGTTGCGTGTTTGCGTCGCCATTTAGTCGCATCATCAACAACCACATCGTGTATTGAAGCACCCAAAAAGCCACGAACCACTGGCAAAGTCAACCAGGTCGGAGCGCCCTTAACCAACACCCGATTTCGGTTTTGCCACGACGATCTTTCATACTGGGCGTCGTCGAGATAAATAAAAAGATCAACGCTTGCCATCAGATTCAGGTAACCTGCCCACGGCATATAGGTGGGTTGCATGATCGCGCATCTCATCGCTCACTCTCCTCTACGGCCAACCATTCTTGTCGCAGCAAAGACCAGCGGGTCTGGCTTAAAAACTGGTCGCCCACCAGAAGCGCATCGCGCTCGATACCTTCCCGCTTAAAACCAAATTTCTCGTACAACGCTTCAGCGCGGATATTGTCTGCAAAAGTATGCAGCCAAACGCGGTGCAACCCCATCTCACAGAACGCCCGTCGAAGCGTTTCAGCGAGTGCGCGTGCTCCCAGACCTTGACCACGCTCGCTCCAATCACCGATGTATATCTGGAAATAAGCGGAAAGATGGCGTTCGCTTATTTTCAAAAGTACGTTTCCGAGATGCTTACGCTGCACATCGACGATGGCAAAAATATGAGTATCGGTGGCTGCGTCTACCCAAGCCCGATGAGACTCTGGGGTTACGTTGCGCCGCAAACCAAACGTTGCCTGCAAGTCAGAGGAATTAAGCCAGACCACCGTTCGAGCATCGTGCTCAATTGCGTAAGGCTGCAACAGGGCATCAGTTTGCGGCTTGCGAAGTTCACACATGAGAAGCCACCCTGGCAAGTAGCGCATCCGCAATGCGCTGTGTGCCCCGCCCATCGACAGAGGTGAGGCCCAGCGCGCGCAAAGCCGTGCACTGGCGTACATCGGCAAAAAGATTACCAATCACCTGTGGCAGAGAGTTGGAGTTGAAATCAGACCATTCACCGAAATAACGGCAAAACCCGGCACGGTCCAATTGCTTCAAAATAGGAACCTGATTTGGAGCTATTGCAAAGACGCCCGAAGGAAGACCCACGCAGGCGCGTTCCCAGGTTGCTCCGCCGGGCGACCCGATCGCAACATCACA
Source organism: Pseudomonadota bacterium (assembly GCA_041165385.1). Taxonomy (GTDB): domain Bacteria; phylum Pseudomonadota; class Gammaproteobacteria; order Burkholderiales; family Burkholderiaceae_C; genus Allorhodoferax. The sequence goes on from JBEANP010000011.1 coordinate 15,733, forward strand.
ACGCGAATATTCGAACGCCATCTGGGACGTATACGGGCTCCAGACCATCCGGCCAGCGTGTGCCTCCTGGATTCGCTGCATCGCATCGGCGTCCGCCAGACCCAATCCAAATACCTCTATGGCCGGGTCAGAATGCAGAACTGCGTCTACTAGCATTGGCAAACCAGCTGCAGCCTGACCACCGCCCAGAAAAACATGCGCTCTGCGCGCGCTCGGCCACTTCGGCGCCCGGGCATGAAACTGCGCATATTCTGGTTTCAAAATGGCATATCGGGTACCCAAAAGCAACTCTGCCGGCCCTTTCAACCACGCAGCGTAGTCAGCCGGCGTATGCGTAAAACTCGGATCAACCAAAAGACTGCACGCGTGCGGGCGATCTGCTAGATCATCAATAACGGCTATCTGAGTGACGCGCGCCTGAACTGCAACTTCCCATTGCGCGTCAAGTTGATAGTGATCCACCACCACAACCGCAACGTCAGGATGCAATACGCGCAAGGTTTCTGTCGCGTCAGCTGCCTGCGTTGCAGGGGCCGGCAACCCCAGCACACTCACCGCATGGGGCACTGAATCGAGAACCCGATCGGTCACCGGGTTATTGTTCGCCAAAATGAACTGCGATCTGACACCCGAATGCGCAAGATAATCCGCCAGCACCAAGCACCTAAACAAGTGGCCCGTGCCAATCAATTCAGACGCGTCGACCCGAAACGCTACGTACATCCGATCGACTCGCTTTTTTGAAGCGCCCGGAACATCCATTCCGCACGAACCCAGTCTTCCGGCGTGTCAATATCCTGCACCCGGTGACGTGGCAACGGCACGGGCACCGAAGCCGGCGCAAACACCATCTGTCCTTCGACCCAGGCCGCAGAATGTCCCCAGCAAAATTGCCCCGCATCGTGCCAAGCCTCTTCCAAATCTTGCGACCGCGTATTGAAGTGCTCTGGCTGAAACATCTCGACGCCCCCCGCGGCAGTGATGCGAATCGCCCGCTGAATCGGAAACGGATAGCTGGTAACGGCAAACGCATATTGCGCCTGACGGCTCGCCAGGAGCTGGAGTCCGCGCTGCAAATCCTCTGGCAATACAAAGGGCGCCGTCGCGTAAATGCAGCACACTTCCGTCGGTTGAAAACCAACCGCCCGATGCCACTCGATGGCATGGCGCACCACCGGAATCGTGCCTGCTTTGTCATCCGCTAGCTCAGGAGGCCGCATAAAGGGAATTTCGGCCCCATACTGCCGCCCCACGTCCGCAATTTCAGCGTCCTCGGTCGACACCATCACCCGATCAAAACACTGACTTTTTAAGGCAGCCTCAATGGACCACGCCAACATGGGCTTGCCACAAAAATGTTTGATGTTTTTGCGCGGAATTCGCTTACTGCCACCGCGCGCGGGAATGACAGCCAGCCTCATGCCGCGATCTCCTTATGGGCAAACCCGCTGACCAGAGCAGTTACACGCGCGACATCATCAGCCGTGTGCCCGACCGATATTGGCAAGCTCAACTCGGTGGCATGTAGTTCCTCGGCAATGGGATAGCTGCCCGCCAGGATTCCCCGCATGGCTTCCTGTTGGTGCGGGGGGATGGGATAGTGAATTTCTGTCTTGACACCGTTCTCTAAAAGGTGTTGTCTCAGAGCGTCGCGCTTCGGATGTCGAATGCCGTAGATGTGGAACACATCGTATTCATCGGGCCTGCGCACCGGCTTGGCCACCCAGTCCGGGAGATTTGCAAAATAGATCTCAGCCAGCGCCCGCTTGTGCGCCGTCATGGCATCCAGGTGGCGCAGCTTGACGCGCAGCATCGCGGCCTGCAGTTCATCCAAACGGGAGTTCACGCCCACATACCGGTTCACATACTTTTGCTTGGAACCATAGTTGCGAATGTGGCGCAGACGGTCGGCCAAGGCATCGTCATTGGTAACGATGGCACCCGCGTCACCAATAGCGCCCAGATTCTTGGTCGGGTAAAAGCTGAAGCAACCGGCATCGCCAAACGTGCCTGTCATCCTCGCGCCCAGACGGGCACCATGGGACTGCGCGCAATCTTCCACCACCTTCAAGCCGTGGTCGCGGGCAAATGCGCCGATAGCATCCATGCGGCAGGTCTTTCCGAACAGGTGAGTCACACAGATGGCCCGCGTGTTGGGGGTCATGGCCTGTGACAGGTGCGCCGAGTCTAGGTTGAAGGTTTCGAGTTCGGGCTCCACTAGTACCGGCTTGTGGCCAGCGCGCACAATGGCGAGGATGGTGGCAATATAGGTATTGGACGCCACCACAATATCACTGCCCTGCGGCAGACCAAGTGCCTCAATCGAGAGAATAAGCGCATCAAGCCCGTTGGCCACACCGATGCAGTGCTTGGCGCCTACATACTTGGCGAACTCGGCCTCAAACGCTCCAACCTCTTGACCAAGAACATACCATCCACTGCGGATGACGCGGGAGGCTGCGGCCTCCAGTTCGGCCATGAATTTTTCATTGGACTGGGCCAGGCTTTCGTATTCAATCACCGCAAGCTACTCATAAGGAGTATCAATATACTCACTGCGATCGTAGGACTGAGATGACATTACCAGCAATACCGCCCCCGGACCAAAGGTCATGGTGTGCCAGTCTTTTGGCTCCACCAGAAGGCATAGCCCTGGATGACTTAAAGCGACCTTATCGCTAGTTATTCCATCATTCATGTAAATAGTTATCTCGCCGTTAAGTGCAATCAGCGCCTGCCGCGTATGGCGGTGTCGGTGACCACCACGAATCTGCCCATCCGCACCATAAATCCAATACGTTCTAACCACCGTGAATGGCAAGGCTGCTTCCAACACAGTCAGTGATCCGCGAGGATCTGTGAACGTTGGGAGATTTAAAACCGTAAAGTGCGCCATGTTTGTCCTGGAATCATCTCAGAATATTGTCTGATACCCGCCGGGCGTTAATAATCGGCGAACCACTTCATCTTGCTGATCTTGAGTTAAATCCGGATAAATCGGAAGACTGATGGCCTCAGCATAATAGGTCTCAGCATTGGGAAAATCGCTAGGCTTGAACCCCATTTTTTCGTAATACGGTTGCCGATACACGGGAATGTAGTGGAGGTTTACACCAATGCCATCCGCACGCAAACGCTCAAAAACCTCTTTACGGCTGACCTTTGCCAACTCTGATTTAACCCGGACAATGTAAAGATGCAAACCAGAGTATGTATCTGGATGTTGCCACGGGACAGTTACAAAACAATCCATTAACAGTTTGTTATACCGCTCGGCAATAACATGCCTAATTGCAACGAATTGCTCCAGGCGACGCATTTGACTTAAACCCAATGCAGCCTGTATATCTGTCATGCGGTAATTAAATCCCAACTCAACTTGCTGGTAATACCAGGAGCCATCTGGTGCATGCGTCATCTCGGCAGGGTAACGCGTAATACCATGGCTACGAAGACGCGCCATGTGTTTGGCTAGCTCAGGGCTATTGGTGACAGCCATGCCACCTTCGCCAGTTGTAATTATTTTGACTGGATGGAAACTAAAAATAGTGATGTCACTATAGCGGCAGGAACCCACGGGGCTATTTTGATAATGCCCTCCAATGGCATGCGATGCATCTTCAATAATTCGAAAACCATATTTATGGGAGAGTAAATATATGGCCTCCATTTCGCATGATTGTCCAGACAAATGAACAGGAATGACGACTTTCGGTAATCTTCCGTTCTTTTGCGCCTGCTCCAATTTTTCACGGAGACAATCAACGCTCATATTGTAGGTCCGGGCATCAATATCTACAAAATCGACATCTGCTCCGCAATAACGGGCGCAATTGGCACTGGCGACAAAGGTGATAGGACTCGTCCAGACCAAGTCTCCATCACCTACCCCGAGTGCCAGACAAGCTATATGCAGCGCGCTGGTAGCGCTATTGACTGCAACGCCGAAGTTCGCGCCGCACTGCGCGGCAACTTCCTTCTCGAACGCAGGGACTACGGGCCCCTGAGTCAAAAAATCCGATCTCAATACATCAACTACGGCCTGAATGTCGTCTTCGGAAATACTCTGTCTTCCATACGGAATCATGCTCATGAACTTTTCTTTGTCTTTGGTAGCCGATTGGCTTTAAGTTTATCCGAGATTATTAAGGCCGGTGGACTTCACCCGCTTCAATAGACACTTGTTAAGGTCGAAATTGAACTGAAGAATTAGTTTTGAAGAGAGTCAGATACCCGGCGGAATTCAAAGCTAAGGCAGTAAAGCAAGTGGCCGAGCGTGGTCACGGCGTTGTGGTGACCTGCCCCCCATAAACCGTACCAGTTATTTCTCCAAGAAGTCCATCAACCCGGAGAATGATGGACATGAGAACAAGCAAATTCAGCGAAGAGCAAATCATTGGTTTTCTGCGGCAGGCCGAAG
>JBEANP010000012.1:0-20079 GCA_041165385.1 Pseudomonadota bacterium
GGCTGACATACCGATGTTTGGCGTGGGGCTGGTGTTCTCGTTTGTGAGCGCCTGGCTGTGTATCCGCTGGCTGCTACGCTACATCGCAACGCACAGCTTTGTAGGCTTTGCGTATTACCGCATTGCCTTTGGTGTGGTGGTGCTGCTTACGGCGTGGACCAATTGGGTGCAGTGGGCGGCGTAAAGCCGGCAAAGCACAGCACGGACTGGTCTGCGGGCACGGGCTTGCTAAACAGGTAGCCTTGAAATTCTTCGCACCCCAGGGTGCGTAAAAAGTTCAGCTGCTCCATGGTCTCAACCCCCTCCGCAATTACCGACATGCCAAAGCTGTGGGCCATGGCCACAATGGCACGCGTGATGGCAGCGTCCCCCACATCTTGGGTGATGTTGCGCACAAAGGTCTGGTCGATTTTTAAGCAGTCAAGAGGGTAGCGCTTTAGATAGGCCAAGCTGGAGTAGCCAGTACCAAAGTCATCCATGGCAAGTTTGACGCCCAGCGCTTTGCAGGCATGCAGCGTGCCAAGCGTAGACGCCACACTTTCCAGTGCCAGGCTTTCGGTTACCTCTAGCTCCAATACGCCGGTAGGTAGACCAGTTTCCATCAAAACGGTGCGTACCAATTCGGGCAAGTTACCGGCCACGAATTGACGCACCGACAAATTTACCGCCATCCTGAAGGGCCGCAATCCCTGTGCCAGCCATAGGGCGGCTTGCGAAGCTGCGGTGCGCATGACCCACTCGCCAATGCGCACAATCACACCGCTTTCTTCTGCAATGGGGATGAACTCGGAGGGTGATACCCAGCCTAGCTTGGGATGATTCCAACGGATCAAGGCTTCAAACCCCACCAAATGCCCATCATTCACACACACTTGTGGCTGGTAGTACACCTGCAGTTCGCCCAGCTCCAGCGCGCTGTGCAGGGCGTTGTGAATCTGCAAGCGCCGCACAACCTGCTGGCTCATGGCGACATCAAACAGACAATGACTGCCCGGCCCATTGGATTTGGAGTGGTGCAAAGCCGACTCCGCATTGAGAAGGAGCGCATGCGCGGTTTCGGCCTGCATGGGGTGCAAACTTGCGCCGGCACAGGCCGTCAGGAATAGAGTGTGCCCTTCCACCAAATAAGGTTTCGACAAAATCGTGAGCAAATCTGACGAGACACTTTCCATTCCCAACAGCGTGACGCTATGGCCCACGCGAACTGCAAATAAATCGCTGCCAAGTCTGGATACACCGTCATTGCCCACGCTAAACGGATGGTTGTGCATGTGTTCGCTGAGGCGGCGAGCGACTTCGCACAAAACTGTATCTCCCACAGCGGCACCCAGCGAGTCATTGACCTTGGAAAATCCGTCCAGGCCGAGGCAAATCACCCCGGTGCTGCGGCCTGTGGCGCTGGACAACGCCACTGCATCTGTCAGCCGCTGTCCAAACAATTCGCGTCCTGGCAGTGCCGTGAGTGCGTCATGCAGCCGGGCCTCGCGTGCCCGATTTTGCAAGTCTATGGCGCCTTGCTCCAGGCTGGCACTGCGCTCAAGGCGCGCACGAATCGCCTCCAGCAGTTCGTCGCGGCGGTAGGGTTTGGTGAGGTAGTCGTCCGCACCCAAGTTCATGGCCGTACGTACGTCGCTGCGGTCAGCTTTGGCAGTCAGCATGATGATGGGAATCATGGCCGTGGCACTGTTTTGGCGCAGCGACTTGATCAGTCCATAGCCGTCTAACACCGGCATCATCACGTCGGTCAGCACCAAGTCGGGGGGGGATTGGCAGGCACACTCGAAGGCATCAAGGCCGTTGCCTGCCACACTGACGGTATAGCCTTCCATCTCCAGCATCCATTGCAAGTTTTCACGCAAGGACGGTTCGTCTTCGGCTATGAGAATGTTCACATTGCGCCTTTGGCCATTGACTTTGATGTTGGCAGCATAACGGTAAAGCAGCTACCGTGGCCTACAACTGAGTCCACTTCGATAGTGCCTTTGTGGCAAAGCACCGCCTCTTTAACAATGGATAGCCCCAGGCCTGTGCCAGCAATGGCTCCCACATTGCTAGCCCGGTGAAAGCTTTGGAACAACCGCTTTTGATCGGCCATCGGTATGCCAATGCCCTCATCGCGCACTGCAATGGTTATTTGGCCTGGTTGCTCGGTGACTGAAAGCCGCACTGTGCCGCCTTTTACTGAGTATTTAACAGCGTTTGACAGTAAGTTGCCGACGATATTGCGCATAAGGGCTTCGTCCAGTACGTAAAGTTGCTCTGTCGGCGGCAGGGCAAGGGTGAGCAGTACCTGGGCAAACTGCGTGCTCATTGCATTGCGCAACTCATCGACCAGGCTCAGACAAAACTGAGTGAGCGAAATCACCTTCGGGCGAAACTGCAGTTGCCCAGCATCGGTGCGGCCGACCTGAAGTACGTTTTCCAGCATGTGGGTCATGCGGTCGACGGCATCGTCAATTTTTTTCAGGGTTTGGTGCTTTTTGTCCAGAGTCAAGCGGTTTTCGTAGTGCATGAGCAGCTCCACCGATCCATGGATGGTGGCCAGCGGCGTGCGAAATTCGTGCGATGCCATGGCAATGAACCGCGTTTTTAAGTCATTGAGCTCGGTTTGCTTTTGCAAGGCGATGCGCTGGTTGCGCTCTGCTTGGTGCCTCGCGGTCGCGTCGGAAATAAAAAGCAGGGTCGCATCGCGCTGGTTCCACTGGATCAAAACAGCCGACAATTCCAAGGTGCGAATCTCGCCGTTGGCCGTAAACACCCGAAAACCGTAGGTGGCCTCCACGGCTTCGCCGCGCAAACGCTTTTGGTGTCGATTCACCATGGCGGGTACATCATCGGGGTGCACGCACTGGGTGAATGGGTGGTTGAGCAAATAGGTGCGGGTCCGTCCAACGATACTTTCAGCCGTGGGATTGACAAACACCATCATGCCGTCTTGCACCACCACAACTCCAACCCCCACGTTTTCAACCACCGAGCGGTAGCGCTCTTCTGACCTGCGTGCCTCTTCAATAGCCTGATAGCGCTCCACTGCGGAGCTAATGTGGTGCCCTACGAATTCCAGAACACTGGCGTCAGCCGCGAAATACTTTATATCTGGCTCGTAGGCCTGAACTGCCAACACGCCGCTGATGCGCCCGCCAATTTGTAGGGGCACTCCCAGCCAACTGGTGAAGGATAGGTCGCCCGTTGCCTCTGTGATTTCTCCGCTGCGTTGCAGCACATCAAACCTGCGTGCGTCAATAAGCTGTGGCTTGGCGGTGCGCAGCACGTACTCAGTCAGCCCGCGTCGGTGTGGTACGTCTGTACGCTGCATGGTGGTGCCATCGCGTTCGTCTTCGTAGTAGGGAAAGTCGACAGTGCTTTGTTGGTGGTTACATAAGCAAACATAAAGATTTTTTGCATACAACAACTCGCTTAGCAGTCCATGCACCGCCTTTAAAAACTCGTACAACGGCAAACCCGCAGTGGCGCGCTCAGCAATGCGAAAAAAAACGCCTTGCAGTCGTTCAAAGTCAACAGGTTCTGTGGCACCGGAAGGGGCTGTTGCAGAGGTATTCATTGGGGTGAATCACCGGGTCATATTGCGCAGCGACGCTTCAATGGCAGCTGCAGTAGCCAACGGCTTTTCCATAGGAAACAGGTGGCTGCCATTGAGCATCATGATGCGACTGCGGCACACTTTTTCTGTCATGGTCATGCCTACTTGCTGCATCTCTGCAGAGTCGCTGCCACCGATAAAGCTCACTGGGCATTTCAGAGGGTGGCGCGACAGCAGGCGGTCCAGGTTGTCTGGTAGGGTGTTGTAAAAGCGGGTCTCAATATCGCGGTCGAACGCCAATACGCGCTTACCGTCCACTTCCAGCGTGCCGTGGGCTACATAGTCCATTAGCACTTGGGGTTCCCAATTTGCAAACGCTTTTTTGTGCCGAAAATGCGCAAACGCTGCATCAATGCTGGGCCAGCTGTTGCGCCGGCGCCGGCTGACGGCACCGGGCGACACCGAGCCCACCAATTGGGTGGTCTTGATCACACCCAGCGCCTTGGAGCGCCAACCACCCAGCAATGGCGAGTCGATGAGCAGCACGCCCTTCGCGAGGTCGGGCCGTCTGGCAGCTGCCATCAAACTTAAAAAACCACCTAAAGAATGCCCCACTAGCCAGGCTGGTTCTCCCGATTTTTGTACCAATGGCTCTGCAAAATCAATCAGTTGCTGCACCACATGGGGCCAGTTGTCGCTGACGGGGTATTGCGTGTCGTGGCCGTATTTTTCAACTGCATTGACGGTGTAGCCACGTGCGCGCAGGTTCGCAAACAGAACCTGGTAAGTGCTGGCCGGAAAACTATTGGCGTGCGAGAAGATGATCAAATCAGTTTCTCATCAGGAGTGGTGATTTTGCGCAACGGCAGGCTTCGTGCAGAGGGCACCATTAGTGGCACCGTGGTGCTGCCGCCATCCCACATGGGGTCTTCAATGCTATCAAACACCTCGCGCAGCTTCTTGCCCCAGTTGTTATGCATCATTTGAAAATATGGGTTGTTTTCGTCAATGCACACCACTTTGTCAGTGCGAAATGCATTGGCTTCGTACACCACCATGTCCAGCGGCAAACCCACCGAGAGATTGGATTTGAGGGTGGAGTCCATCGACACCAAGGCACATTTGGCGGCCTCGTCCAGTGGCGTGGTGGGGGTAATTACCCGGTCCAGCACGGGCTTGCCGTATTTGGATTCGCCCACTTGGAAGTAAGGCGTCTCTGGCGTGGCTTCAATAAAGTTGCCTGCGGAATACACCTGAAACAGGCGCATGCCTTCGCCCTGAATTTGCCCGCCAAAAATCAGCGACACATTGAAATCAACGCCTGCGCTTTTGAGGGATGCCCCATCGCGCTCTTGCACCCGGCGAATGGCAGAGCCCAATACCCGAGCAGCATCGAACATGCTCTGGGCATTCCAGATGGTGATTCCTTCGTCGCCATCCTTGTCTTTGAGTCTCTCGATCTGAAGGATTTCCCGAATCGACTGCGAAATGCTCAAGTTGCCTGCAGACAACAGCACCATGAAGCGGTCGTTGGGCTTCTCATAAACGATCATTTTACGGAAGGTGCTGATCTGGTCCAGACCCGCGTTGGTGCGAGAGTCCGAGAGAAATACCAGACCGGCATTGAGTTTGATGGCGACGCAGTAGGTCATGAGCTTTGTTTTTGCTGGAAAACACCAAGTGTAGCGGTGGGGTGCGCTTAAAATGCGCCGGTCCGCGCACAGACGGTGGAGCTACCCCAGGGATGGGCGCCTTTGTTTTCAAATCTGTAAATCGGCTGGTGTCTGAGGCAGTTTGCGCTCACCTCTTTTTATTTCTACGATCAATCTCTTGAGGGTGAGACTAATTTCATCTTGAGGGGCTTGCTGGATTGCTGCATCGATTGCGGTTTCGGCACCTGAAAGCTTACCAGCACATAGAAGGGCTAGTGCCAGGTTCGCCTTGAGTCCAGCATCCCCTTCAGCAAGGCGAACCCCATGTTCAGCAATTTCGACGGCTTCGTCTGCACGTCGCGTGTCTAAACAAGTAAGCATCAACTCGCGGGCAACATCTGGATTTTCTTTCATCACCCTAAACGATTTTTTGAAGAAACGATACGCAAGCTCTTGATCGTCCAGACTTTGCGCTGCTTTTCCTGCTTGCCAAGCTGCCGCCCAATTCTGATCATTCATACGAAGGACTCGCTCAAACAATGAAATTGCCGTCTCTAAATCTTTTTTAACCTTATTGTTGTTAATGTTCTGCGTCGGAATATTGTGCAAAATCAAATGCGGCTTAACTAAGGCCGAAGCACGGAGGTAGAGATAATCGTGCAACTCGATTGGATCGGTTGGCTCACTGCTTTGAGCTAAGTCTCCAAATGAGAAAAAACTGCGTAAAGAGATCAATATTTTTTTCATATTTGAGCTAAACAATTTTGACGTCAGTACAACTATCAAGATCATCAATTTATATGATGCGCAACGCAGGTCGATTGATTCAGTATGTGCGATGGGCCTTATGTGGAATGATTTGCTTTTGGGCTTGCGTCGATGCGAGTGTTCTACCTAGTGGAATTTTTAGCGAGGATCCTGCAAAAAAAGTAACACCTAAAGAGCCACGCATCATTCGGCCGGCCCCTAGTATCCCCATTCGAGGCGCAGCCAATCCCACATTTAATGGACCTTCCGTCGAGAATCTGCCGCCGCAAAGTGTAGGTTTGTACACCTCCCTTTCCTCGCAAGAGCAGTTGATGCGCTTTGGAATGGACCCCACCAGCGGCACCCGAATCTGGGAAAACTATCTTCGTGGAAAAAAAATAGCCTTTGCTCGGCTGCGCAGCCCCGCAGATATTGAGAAGTTGCCGCCCACTAGCATTCTGCTGCTGCCCTCCATACTTGTGATGAGTGAGGCCGAAAAAAAAGCAGTCCTGGAGTGGCGTAACCGTGGGGGTTCTGTGTTGTCCACTTGGCAGACAGCCACAGTCGCCGACAGCGGCGGGCCTGCCGGGTATGGCTTCATGGCCGATGTACTGGATGTAGAAGTCAAAGGCACCACTGAAGATGACGAAGAAGATGACTTCGTCATTATCCACGGCGACACGCCCATTTCTTATAGTCTGCCCGCCGGAGCACGAATGAGGCTGAGGACCTCTCCCAATCAATGGCCGCTGCGCATGGTCGGCAAACAAGAGGCCGCCACCATCATGAACTGGGGGCGTAGCCATAAAGCGCAAAAGCCATCTGGTCTGCTGACTTATAACGAACGCCAAATGTCCGCGGGCCAGCTTTCGCGCACTGTGACCTTGGGATTTGCTGAGCAAAACTGGCCGAACACAGACCCAAAACAACTGGATGCGCTGTTAGGACATATTTTTTCCTGGCTGAACCATCAGCCACAGGCCTACTTGGGTGCTTGGCCTTACCCGTACCAAAGTGCACTGCTGTTGGCAGTGCTGGCCGCGGAAGAATTGGCAGATGTAGATATGCCTATCGCGACTGAGGTCAAGGCCATGAAGGGTCAGGCTACTTATTATGTACATGGGGGCAATGCCATCAAAGCGGCACCCGTGATCAAGAAAGTACGTGCACTGGGACACACGGTTGCTTATTTCGGTGATGTCTTCGCAGGCTTTAGAGATCAACCTGAGGCGGTGCAAGCCCAGCGGCTCGCCGAAATGCAACAACAGCTGCAAAAAGCCGGTCTAATCCCGACCGGGGCAGCCGGCTTTTCGGCTCCATTTGACTCGTACGACCAAACAACACTCCGGTTGCTGCAAGAGCAAAAATTTGACAGTTACCTGGCCCTTATGGACCTGACAGAAAGTAGCCTGCCATTTTTTGCCAACCGTGATGCCAGCGGCGCGGGTCAAACCGTGGTCTTGCCGAGAACACTCATAGGCCCCGAGGAAGCTTTGTTTGCGGATGCGGACTTCGGGTTTGAAAATTTCCTAGGCGGCATGAAATTGTCGGCCCGTATGGGGGCGCTCGCGGTGGTGGGCATTCCGTCGCAAACGCTGCTTATGCCAGCACAGCGCAAGCGCATTCTGGACGAGATGCGGGCTCTGCGTGAGCAAACCTGGATTGCATCGGCCAATCAGATTGCGCAATGGTGGCGCAACCGTGACAGCATATCGATTGCATTCGCGCCCCATCCACAGGGCTACGTACTCAGCGCCACTGTCGCGAAAACCGCCTCTAACCCCGAGCCAGTGAGCATATGGGTCACCCTGCCTAAGCGCAATAGCAAAGTCCGTTTGGAAGCCCTACACAAAGGCGATAAGCTGCCCACCATTCACGCCGTAGACCCCTGGCGGGTCGCTATCGTTATGCAAGCGCCACGGCCCGGCCAAACCCAGTGGCTATTGAAGTTTGACGAGCCAGCGGTCCCAGGCAAACCCTAAACCACCTACTAGACTTTTAAGCACACATATGGCGCGCGTCACTCCGATTTTTCGAAAAGCTTTGTTTTTGCTGACCTTCTTTGGTCTTGTGTGGCATTCAACCAACGCGGTGGGGCAGGGCGTGGTGAGCATGCCCTTGTACCTGTATGCGAGCCCTACCACTGAGCAGTACATGAAGACAAACGGCCAGTCGTATGACCGGATCGTTAAACGCTGGCGCCCTTATTTAATCAAATATGCAGACGAGGCAAAAAAAATAACGCGTGCGCAGCTGCTCGCTGGACTACCCACGGGTGTGTTGATCCTGCCTACGGCCATTGCGCTGGACAGTGAGGAGCGCAGCGCTATCGAGAGCTTTGCTGCCAGTGGCGGCAGCCTGCTGGGCAGCGGCGCTGTAGCCACGCGTGATTCACAAGGAAAAGACACCGGGCTGGCCTTTCTGGAGCGCACTTTCCGCGTACGCACCCACGGTTTTTATCCGGCCAGTGATGACAGCTTCTTTATGCCCTTTGGCGATGGTCCTGTGACCTGGCCTATCCCAGCCGCTCGGCGTATGCCGATTGCTAACTCCAAGGACAGCATATTGCGCATCAGCTCCGCCAATGGGGCTGCCGTTGTAATGGACTGGTCACGCACCAAGCAGACCAGCCCGCACGATGTCATGGCCTTTGACGAAACCAGCAACAGCCGAGTGGCTTACTTTTCCATGCCCGACAATGCTTGGCCAAGTAACAAAGATGCAAACCTTGTACTCGATGCCACCCTCGCTTGGTTGCGCCGTGAACCCCAAGCCTACAAAGCGGCATGGCCCAATGGCTACACAGCGGCACATCTGATCGAGATGGACACCGAAGACCAATTTCATTCGGCCCCTAACTTTGCCAAAGACCTAGAGAGCGAGGGATTCAAGGGCACCTTTTACTGCCTCACTTCCGAGGCGGCGCGTTACCCTGCTATCGTGCGCGACTTGATAGCGCGTGGCCATGAAATCGGCTATCACGCCGACGTGCACTATGGCTTTCGGGGTGATCCAGCTGGCGAGCAGGAATTGCGCATACGCTTTATGAAACAGCAGATGCAGGCCATTCTGGGCGAGCGGTTGGCGGAAGCTACCGGTTTTCGTGCCCCCACCGAGTCTTATGACCGCAGCACCGAAACACTGTTGCGCAAGCACGGGGTGCTGCACCATGCCGCTGACGAAAGTGCACACGAAGACCGCCTTCCCTTCTTTTCCCTTTCCGAACCCGGCCTAGGCCCGGACCAAGCCCTGGTGGTGCTACCGCGCACGCAATACGACGACGTGAGTTACAAGGCCTTGAAGTTCACCCCCGAACAGGTGCTGGCTACTCTTTATTACGACTTGGACCTCTTTGTGCGCAGTGGCGCCTTTGGTTTGCTGTCAGTACACTCACAAAACTACGTCACTGGTGGCCTGATGCTGCGCACCATGAGGGACTACATGCGCAAGGTTGCCAGTTATCGTAAACAGCTGTGGGTGGCCCGCGGTGACGAAATAACTGCATGGTGGCGCCAGCGCGAAAGGGTGCAGGTCGATCAGCAGTGGGCGCGCAACGCGTTGCACATTCGCCTGCAGGCCAGTCAGGCCGTATCGGGACTATCCGTTTTCATTACCCTGCCGTCTAAAAATGCAGCCATTCGCATACTGCCAGAAAAAGGTGCGCCAGCGCCTCACGTTCGGGTCATTGATGACTTCCGCAGTGCTCTCGTATTTGATCGACTGGAAGCAGGAAGCGCACAGGTAACTCTGACCTTCAATTAGAGTTAAGCAATCGCTGTAAATCAGATGGTTGAAGATTTTGTGCCGCGGGTAGCAATCAGCTTTTTCCCGCCAATGCCTTCAATTGGTACAGCGCTTCCAGCGCTTCACGTGGACTCAAAATATCAGGGTTTATGCCTGCAAGCGCCGTATCTATAGCGTGAGCAGCTATTGTTTCTATAGCGGGTGGTGCCGCAAACAAGTCTACTTGCGCTTTTGACCCGGCCGCATGGGCTTCCAGAGCCTCCAGCGCATGGCGCGCGTGGTTTAGCACGGCGGCGGGCATGCCTGCCAGGCGCGCCACCTGAATGCCGTAGCTGCGGCTGGCCGGGCCGGGCTCGATGGCATGCAAGAACACAATGTCGCGCCCGGCCTCGGCGGCACTTACGTGTACGTTCTGCGCCGCGTGGTGCGTGGCTGGGAATTCGGTTAGCTCAAAGTAATGCGTGGCAAACAGCGTGAAGGCATGCGTTTTGTCGTGCAGCTGGGTGGCAATAGCCGACGCTAAGGCCAAACCGTCAAACGTGCTGGTGCCCCGGCCAATTTCGTCCATCAGCACCAGGCTGTGACGGGTGGCGCTGTGCAAAATTTGGGCAGCCTCGGTCATTTCCAGCATGAAGGTGGACTGGGCGTTGGCCAGATCGTCCGCCGCGCCGATGCGGGTGTGAATGGCGTCAATAGGCCCCAGGTGGCAGGCTTTGGCCGGCACGTAGCTGCCCATGCTGGCCAGCAGCACGATGATGGCCACTTGCCGCATGTAAGTGGATTTACCGCCCATGTTGGGTCCGGTGATCATCTGCATGCGCGCTCTGAGACCCAAATGCGTGTCGTTGGCAATGAAGTTGCCGCTGGATATTTCGGCCAGTCGCGCTTGCACCACCGGGTGGCGACCAGCTTCAATGTCGATGCACGGTTCGGTCACAAACTGGGGTGCATTCCAGTCCAGCGTGAGTGCGCGTTCGGTCAGTGCGCACAGTGCGTCCAGCGCCGCCAGCGCGCGGGCCACGCGGGTGAGTTGGGGGATGAAGGCCTGCAGTTGGTCCAGCACCTGCTCAAACAGCCACTTTTCGCGCGCCAGGGCGCGCTCATTGGCGCTGAGGGCTTTGTCTTCAAAGGCTTTGAGTTCGGGCGTGATAAATCGCTCGGCGTTTTTCAGCGTTTGGCGGCGGCGGTAGTCGTCCGGCACTTTGTCGATTTGGCCGGTTGTGACTTCAATGTAGAAGCCGTGTACTTTGTTGAACTGCACTCGCAAATTTGCAATGCCGGTGCGTGCTTTTTCCCGCACTTCCAGGTCAAGCAAATAGGCGTCGCAGTTGGTCTGAATGCCGCGCAACTCGTCCAGCTCGGCGTCAAAGCCGTTGGCAATTACGCCACCGTCGCGCACCAGCGCGGCGGGCTCGGGTGCTATGGCGTTGTGCAGCACTGCCACGCAGTCGATGGGTGCGCTCAATTGCTCAGAAATATGAGCTAAATAACCCTCTAGCGCCCGTGTAGTATGGGTTAAATGCTCTGTTTTTTGTAGCGTTTGTGCCAGGGCCACCAGCTCACGGGGACGCACTTGGCGCAGCGCGGTGCGGGCGGTAATGCGTTCCACATCGGCGCAGCCCTTGAGCTGCTGGCGCAGGGTTTGCCACGCGTGGCCCTTGAGTGCGCCAATCGCCAGCAGCCGGTGCTGCGCCTCGGTGCGGTCGCGCGCGGGCTCCAGCAGCCAGCTTTTGAGCATGCGGCTGCCCATGCCGGTCATGCAGGTGTCCAGCAGGCTGAAAAGGGTGGGCGCGTCTTCGCCGCGCAGGGTTTGCACCAGCTCCAGGTTGCGGCGGGTGGTTGCGGGCAGGTCGATCAGCGCGTCGTTGCGCTGCACCTGCACACTGTGGATGTGGGTCAGGGCGCGGCCCTGGGTGTGTTCTGCATAGCCCAGCAGGGCGGCGGCGGCGGCGTGGGCCAGTGTCAGGTCTTGGGCGTTCCAGGTGCTCAGGCTGGCGGCTTGCAGCGCGTCGAGCAGCTTGCGTTGGCCCAGTGCGGATTCAAACTGCCACTCTGGCCGAGCTGTCAGGTATACGGCGTTGTGGTGGCGCAGGCGCTTCAGGCGGTCTTCAAAGGTGGTGGTGCAACCTGCACTGAAAGCCAGCTCGCTGGGGGCAATGCGGCCCACCCAGTCAGCCACTTCGTCGGGCGTGCATTCGGCCAAAAACACCACACCCTGTGTGACAGACAACCATGCCAGTCCGCAGCGGTTGCGCGGGCCCTGGTGCACGGCCATTAGCATGGATTCGGACTTTTCGTTCAGCAGCTCGGTGTCGGTCAAGGTGCCGGGCGTGACCACCCGCACCACCTTGCGCTCTACCGGGCCTTTGCTGGCACCCACTTCGCCCACTTGTTCACAAATGGCCACCGACTCGCCATGGCGAATCAGCTTGGCCAGATAGCCTTCCATGGCATGAAACGGCACGCCTGCCATCACTACCGGTTGGCCTGCAGACTGGCCGCGCTGGGTCAGGGTGATGTCCAGCAGCCGCGCGGCTTTCTCCGCGTCGGCATAAAACATCTCGTAAAAATCCCCCATGCGATAGAACAGCAATGTGTTCGGAAAGTCCGCTTTTAAAGCCCAATATTGGGCCATCATGGGGGTGTGTTGCTTGTCCTGTTCGCTCATGCGGGGGAGTCTATCAACTCCACTTGGTTTGCGGCTGGTATTCAGCGTTCGGGCATGGGCATACTCACTAAGGTATGCCCCTACATTTGGATATTCGCTGGGAATCGTTATGCTCGCAATATTTGGGCGAGTATTGAAACTGAAGCGTGACCAGCTCTCTGGTCCTTCACGGCCGCAAGGTTTTTCAGGAATATTTGTTTGGTTGCCTTGCACCGGTAGACCAGTTGACGCTTGATTTACACATCCAACATCATGCACAAGGACATCATCCAACTTCAAGCCATGGTGAATGCGACATTCACCCATAGCGCGGTAGCCATCTCCGTAAGCCGCCGTGCAGATGGTTATATGGTGGATGTCAACCACCGTTGGTGTGAACTAATGGGTCTTGCGCGTGACGAGGTGGTTGGCAAGTGCGCTGTGTCGCTGGGTATCTGGAAAGATACCGCTACGCGCGACTTGGCAATGCAGCAAGTGCATGAGACCGGCGCTGTAGGCCATGAGAGTTACAAGCCCTTTGTGGTCATTCCCTACACGCGCCGTGATGGGCGCGCGGTTGTGCTTCAAATGCAGGGTTCCATCATTCGCATTGAAGGTGTGGAGCACCTTGTTTCTTACACATCCGACGTGACGGACCGCGACGCTGCGCAGAAAGTGTTGCGAGACAGTGAGCAGGCGCTGCAGCGCGTCAATGATGAATTGGCCAGCCAAATGGAGCTGTACGTGCTGACTGAAAGCTTGGCCCGGGTAGGGCATTGGACGGTTACCCAGGACGATACCAGACCTCGCTGGTCGGCTGGTTTGTTTGATTTGGCGGGCTTTTCTCGCGATACCGACTTGTCATTCCCCGGGGCGCGATCGCGTATTCACCCAGATGACTTTCCTGCTTTTGTTAGTGCCCGTGAACGCATGGATGGCACCACACTCGAATACCGCTGGGACAACCCGCAACATGGCCAGCGCTGGATGCGCAGCCGCATGCGCCGGCACATTAAGGCTGACGGTACTTTTGTCGATATCGGTGTAGTGCAGGACTTTACGCGAGAGCAATTGGCCAAGTTGGCCTTGCAGGAGCAGTTGTCCATGATCCAGCGCATGACCAGTCGCGTGCCAGAGATGGTGTTTCAGCTTTTGAAGCACAGTCCCGAGCATGGCAAATTTGTATTTGTCAGCGATGCGGTCAACGAGCTGTTCAAGCTCACCCCTGAGCAAGTTATGGGTGATCAGCGTAGCTTGTTTCGGCGCGTACATCCAGATGACTTGGACGACCTCTTCAAAAGCATGGCCGTCAGTGCACTCGATGGCATGACGTGGGCGCATGAATTTCGGGTGCAGTGGCCCGATGGGACTGTGCGCTCTATGTTTGGCAAGTCGATTTCTGTTTTGGAATCGAATGGCCAAATCGTGGCTTATGGGTCAGTGACTGACATCACTGACCACAAAGCATCGCAAATCTCCATGCGCGAGAGTGAGGCGCGTTTCAGAGCGCTAACCCAACTTTCTTCTGATTGGTATTGGGAACAGGATGCCGAATTTCGGTATGTGCGCTTTGACGGCGAACTGGTCGGCCAAGCTGGGCGCAGTGGGCCCGACAGCATGGGCAAGACACGCTGGGAAGTGGGTGCGTTGAACATGTCCTCCCAAGATTGGGCCAAGCATCGTGCTGTACTCGAAGCGCATGCCGAGTTTCGTGAGTTGGAACTGCAGGATGTAGACCACCAGGGGCGTTCGTTTTGGATGTCTATTAGCGGTGCGCCTATTTTTGATGCCGATGGCGCGTTCAAGGGTTACCGTGGTGTGGGCCGTGATATCACCGCGCGCAAGCGCGCTGAGGAAAAAATTGAGCGCTTGGCTTTTTATGACGTGCTCACGGGATTGCCCAACCGGCGGCTTTTGTTGGATCGTCTGCAATTGGCGTTGGCCACCAGTGCACGCGACCAGTCTGCCGGCGCGCTGTTGTTCATTGACCTTGACAACTTCAAAGACCTCAACGACACCCAAGGCCACGACGTAGGTGACTCGCTGCTGCAGCAAGTGGCATACAGGCTGATTGCCTGTGTGCGTGAGGTTGACACGGTCGCGCGGCTAGGAGGTGATGAGTTTGTTGTGATGTTGCAGTCTTTGGGCGGCGATATTGCAGTTGCCACGGCGCAGGCTGAGATGGTGGGTAAAAAGTTGCTAACCCAGCTAAACCAGACCTATGTGTTGGGTAAGTTGGAGCACCATAGTACGCCCAGCATTGGCGTTGCCATGTTCCGTGACCAGCAGCAATCGGTGGATGAATTGCTCAAGCAAGCCGATTTGGCGATGTACGAGTCCAAGTCGGCGGGGCGCAATACCTTGCGTTTCTTTGACCCGGCCATGCAAGCCTTGGTTGCGGAGCGCACTGCGCTAGAAGCCGACTTGCGCCAAGGACTCAAGCGCAACGAGCTGGTGGTGTACTACCAGCCTGTGGTCGACGTGCACAGCCAGGTGGTTGGTGCAGAGGCGCTGGTGCGGTGGCAACACCCGGCGCACGGGCTGGTGCAGCCCGACCGGTTCATTTCAATGGCAGAGCAAACGGGGCTGATCTTGCCATTGGGCGACTTTGTGCTTGAGACCGCGTGCAATCAGTTGGCGCTATGGTCGATGCACAGCAGTACTGCCGAGTTGACCATTGCGGTGAACGTGAGCGCGCGCCAATTCAAGCACCCCGATTTTGTGCAGCACGTGTTGGCGTTGCTCCAGAAAACCAGCGCCCAGGCACATTTACTCAAATTGGAACTCACAGAAAGTATGCTGCTGGGCGACACTTTAGACGCGGTGGCCAAAATGGCTGATCTGCGCAAGCACGGGGTGAAGTTCTCTTTGGACGACTTTGGTACCGGGTATTCGTCGCTGAGCTACCTGAAGTTGCTGCCACTGGAGCAACTCAAAATTGATCAGTCGTTTGTGCGTGATGTGTTGTCAGACCCTAACGATGCGGCCATTGCGCGCACCGTGTTGGCGCTGGGCAAGAGTTTGGGCTTGGCCGTGGTGGCAGAGGGGGTGGAAACCCAGGGGCAGCATGAGTTTTTGGTTGAGGCGGGCTGTAAATGGTTTCAGGGCTACCTGTTCGGTAAGCCCGTGCCTATCGGGCAATTTAAGTTTCAGTGCTCCGAGAGCTAGTCTTGGCTAACGGGGTGGGGCACACCGTTTAAAACGGCGCGTCGGGCTCTGCAGAGGCTGCAGGTTGAGTCGCAGCGGGCTCAGTTGCTGCAGTGGGCATTGCCTCGCCACGGGTCATGGTTTGCGTCGCTTGGCGCACAGCAGCCTTGTCACCTGCGCTGGCAAATTTGCTGTACTTGCCTAGCAAACCAACCAACTGGCCGTACACGCGCGGATTGCCCGCCAGGCATTCGTTCTGCTCTAAAAACTCTGACTCTCCGGTGAAGTTACCCACCAGTCCACCGGCTTCGGTGACCAAGAGCGAGCCCGCAGCCACGTCCCAGGGCTGCAAACCAAGCTCGAAGAATCCGTCGGTGTAACCCGCTGCCACATAGGCCAAATCTAGCGCAGCAGCGCCAGGGCGGCGCAGGCCAGCTGTGCGTTGCATCACGTCACCCATCATGCCCAGGTAGCGGTTGAAATCATCACCGTGGCGGTAGGGGAAGCCGGTGGAGATCAGGCTTTGCTTGAGTTCGGTGCGCTTGGAGACGCGCAGGCGGCGGTCGTTCAAAAACGCGCCACGGCCTTTGGTTGCGGTAAAGAGGTCGTTGCGGGTGGGGTCGTACACCACGGCTTGCTCTACCTTGCCTTTAACGGCCAACGCAATGCTCACGCAGTACACGGGCAGACCATGAATGAAATTGGTGGTGCCGTCCAGTGGATCGATGATCCAGACAAATTCAGAGTTTTGCGCGCCGTGCTCTTTGCCAGATTCTTCAGCCCAGATGCCATGGCCTGGGTACGCAGCCAACAGCGTTTCTATGATCGCTTGCTCTGCAGCATGGTCTACCTCGGTAACAAAGTCGTTGGCCTTCTTTTGGGAGACACGAACAGATTCGATATCGAGCGCTGCGCGGTTGATGATAGAGCCGGCGGCGCGAGCTGCTTTAACAGCCACGTTGATCATTGGGTGCAGATTAGGCGACATAAATTTTTTTAATGTTTGCGGGACAAATCTTTAGCTCTGTCCCCAACTGTTTGTAAGAGCGTTAAACCGGCTGGCGATGCAGGCGGCGACAATGGTGTTATTTTAACGGGTTAACCCTGAACGTGGGCCCTAGAGCGCTATGCACACACGATTTATCCTCATCAACACCAGCCACGCAGGCAACGTGGGCGCTGCCGCCCGCGCCATGAAAACTATGGGGTTTGACGATTTGGTGCTGGTGGCACCGCGCTGGGCCAACGTGCTGCGCCGTGAAGAAACCATCCAACGCGCTAGCGGTGCACTGGACGTTTTAGAGAAATGCCGCATAGTAGATACGCTGGACGAAGCGCTGGACGGCATTACTCACTTGTGCGCCACGGCCATGACCCCGCGTGACTTTGGTCCACCCACCACCACGCCCCGAGAACACTTCGAGGCGCTATTAAAAAGTGAGCTGCCTGCGGATAGCCCACGAGGGCTACAGCAAGGCATGGGGTTTTTGTTCGGTTCCGAGCGCTTTGGTATGCGTAACGAGGACGTGTACCGTTGCCACGTGTGCCTCTCCATTCCCAGCAACCCGCAGTTTGGCTCGCTCAACATTGGCGCGGCTTTGCAGGTGGTGGCGTATGAGTGGCGGCTGGCTTTGGGTGGGTTTGCTGACTCCGTTGGTCCGGAGCCTGTCGAAGGCCAGGTTGGTCGGTTGGCCGATGCCGCCCAGGTGGCCGGCATGCTCACCCACCTGGAGCAGGCGCTGGTAGCCCTGGAGTTTTTAGACCTCGCCGCACCCAAAAAACTCATGCCCCGGCTCAATGCACTGTTTAACCGGGCCAATGTCACGCAAGAAGAAATCCACATTCTGCGCGGCATTGCCAAGTCAATTTTGCAATTGCGCAAAACGTCCCCAACTGCCTGACACAGCTACAGCAAGGCAGAAGCCATGAAACTCCCCACCTACTTCATCTCCCACGGCGGAGGCCCCTGGCCCTGGATGCCCGACATGCGCCAAGGCTTGCGCGTGTTGGAGGCTGCGCTCAAAGACATGCCGCGTCAGATCGGTGTCACGCCCAAGGCGATTTTGATGGTCTCCGGCCACTGGGAAGACGCCACCTTTGCCGTCATGTCCAATCCGCACCCCGGCATGTTGTACGACTACTACGGCTTCCCGCCCGAGACCTACAACGTGGTGTACCCGGCCCCTGGCGCGCCCGAGTTGGCCCAGCGGGTTCAAAGTCTGATTGCCGCAGCTGGCTTGCCGACGCGGCTGGATGCCGACCGTGATTTTGACCACGGCGCGTTTTCGCCGTTGGAGGTGATGTACCCCCAAGCAGAAGTACCCGTCGTTCAGCTGTCGCTGCAGCAGGGGCTAGATCCGGCACAGCACATCGCATTGGGCCGTGCACTGGCCCCGCTGCGCGATGAGGGCGTGCTCATTGTGGGCAGCGGCCTGAGTTACCACAACCTGCGTTTGTTTGGCCCGGCAGGCCGCGCACCGTCGCAGGCGTTTGACGGCTGGCTGCAGACCACCATGGGCGCTGCGCCAGCCCAACGCGAGGCGCAATTGCTGCAATGGGCGTCCGCACCGTCCGCCCGCACTGCACATCCGCGCGAAGAGCACCTGATTCCGTTGATGGTGGCGGTGGGTGCAGCCTTTGACGAAGAGTCCACCTGCGTGTACCACGAAGAGGGCGTGTTTGGTGGCGTAACGGCATCAAGCTTTAGGCTGGGTGCAGTACCGCAATGAACAGTGCCCATAACGTTTAGACTCAATTCCATGTTTTCTCGCCTCCGCTCCGACATCCAATGCATTCTTGACCGCGACCCTGCCGCGCGCACGACCTGGGAAGTGCTGACTTGCTACCCCGGCCTGCACGCGCTGGTGCTGCACCGCCGCGCGCACTGGTGCTGGAACCACGGTTTCAAGTGGCTGGGCCGCTTCATCTCACATGTGGGGCGTTTTGCCACCGGTATTGAAATTCACCCCGGCGCCAAGATAGGTCAGCGCGTGTTTTTTGACCATGCCATGGGCGTGGTGGTGGGCGAAACTGCCGAAATTGGCGACGGCTGCACCATTTACCAAGGCGTTACCCTAGGTGGCACATCGCTCTACAAAGGTGCCAAGCGCCATCCCACGCTGGGCAAAGACGTGGTGGTGAGCGCGGGTGCCAAGGTGCTGGGCGGCTTTGAAGTGGGCGATGGCGCCAAGATTGGCAGCAACGCGGTGGTGATCAAACCCGTGCCCGCCGGGGCCACGGCAGTGGGCATTCCGGCGCGTATTCTGCCCAGTAAAACGGGCGAAAGCGCTGATGTGACCACTGCCGAGCCCAAGTTCAGCGCTTACGGTATCACCCAGGAAGACGATCCGGTCAGCCAGGCGCTGCGCGGACTGATCGATTCAGCCTCTGGCCAAGACCACCAGATTGCACTGTTGTGGAAGGCGATTGAGTCGTTGTCCACCAGTCGCAACAACACCGATTGCCCCCCCGACTGCATGCCCCAAGACGCGGCGCGCAAAGAATGCTTTGAGGCGGACAAGCTCAATCAGCTAATCGGGAAGTAGCAGCAGACCGGATTGCGTTTTTGGGGCGAAACGCCTTGCACACCGACTCGTCCATCTCCAGGTACGGGCCGCCAATCAGGTCGATGCAGTAGGGCACGGCGGCAAAGATACCGTTCACTACCGATTTGCCTTCGGCATCGCGCAAGCCTTCCAGCGTTTCGGCAATGGACTTGGGTTGCCCCGGCAGGTTGATGATCAAGCTTTTATCGCGGATCACCGCCACCTGGCGCGACAGAATCGCGGTGGGTACAAAGTTCAGGCTGATGGCGCGCATTTGCTCGCCAAAACCGGGCATTTCTTTGTGCGCTACGGCCAAGGTGGCCTCGGGCGTTACGTCGCGAAGCGCAGGGCCTGTGCCGCCAGTGGTCAGCACCAAGCTGCAGCCAGCGTCCACCAGTGCAATCAGGGTGGCGCTGATGGTGGCCTGCTCGTCAGGAATCAGACGCGCGTCAAACGTGACGGGGTTGCGCAGTGCGCGTCCCAGCCATGCCTGCAACGCGGGCAAGCCCTTGTCCTCGTACACGCCGCTGGACGCGCGGTCGCTGATGGACACAATGCCTATGCGGACCGCATCGAACGTGTTGCTGCTCAATCTTCGTCTCCGTCCAGGTTGGCTATCAGGGCTTCACGCACCATCTGAAAAATGTCGCGGTACGAGCGCCCGTGGCGCAGAGCCTCGCCGGGCTTCTCAGGCTTGGCATCCTTGCGCGCCTGGCGAACCAGCGAGCGCAACTGCTGACTGTCGGTCTGCGGGCTGATGTTGAGCCACTGACCGAGCGCATCGTCATCAGCAATCAGGCGGTCACGCCATTGCTCGGCCTGGTGCAGCACCATGGTTTCTTGCGCGGACGGCATGTGCTGCTCGGTGATTGCGGCACGAATAGCGTCAATGGTGGGCGGTGAAAGCAGGCGCATTTGCTTGCCGATGAATTGCATCTGACGGCGCAGGCCTTCAAAGTTGGTAATGCGTTTGGCCTCAGCCACGCCTTCGATCAGCTTATCGGGAAGCGCCAGTTTGATGAGAAAGTCGGCACGCAATGTGAGCAAATCTTCGCC